>CAZKWG010000457.1:0-6685 GCA_964556105.1 uncultured Enterobacterales bacterium
AGGCGCCGAAGCCCCAGCCCGCCGGAGGCGCGCCGGCAGGCGCCGACACCGGGGTCTCGCCGCTCGGCGCGGCCCAGCGCGGCGTGTCGTCCATCACCCAGGCGGGCTCGCCCACGACCGGGCACTCGATCAGATCCGCCTCGGGCACGAAGCCGCTCTCCGGGCCGCCGTGGATCTCGATCGCGCCCCTCGGCCCCAGCAGGCCGGGGCGGCTCGCGACCACGGAGGTGCCCAGCTTCAGCGCCTGGGTGATCGGCCCCTCACCCAGGCCGTCCTTGTGGACGGGCACGCCCTCGCGCAGCGGGCAGAAGGTGCGGGCCTCCTCGGCGCAGCCGCTGAGGATCGACAACAATACGAGACCTGAGATTGTTCGAAGCATGAGAAATTTTACCATTCCGAGACGTTCTCGTCCATCCAGGCGAGCCGGGCGTCGACCCAGTCGCGCACGTTCTGCACCTCCTCCTCCCAGCTCGCGACGGGGTAGAGGTAGCCATAGAAGTCCACGTCCTCGATGGGCCAGCGCTCGAAATTGCGCTCGGCGGCCTCTGACAGCGTGGCCTCGTAGTCGTCGATGCGCGCCTGCAAGGCGTCGCGGTCCAGGACACCCGCCCGCAGCTCGACCCAGCGGGCGGCCATGGCGGCCCGGAAGTCGGGATCCTCGGCGAAGACGGCCACCAGATCGGGGCGGTAGGCCAGCCAGCTCTCCGGGTTCTCGTTGTCGTTGTAGGAGGGCTGCCCATAGGCGAGGTCGATGTCCCAGGGGACGAAGTGGATGAGGCCGCCCTCCTCCTTCCAGAGGTGGATGGAGAGAAAGTTCGCGTCGTTGTTCTTGGCGAACTCCTCCATCAACACGAAGTCGATGGCGCTGCTCATGTCCACATGGGTGAACACGCCCGTGGCGTCATCGCCGGGGTCCTCGGACCAGGCGGCCCCCGTCCAGAGGTTGATCGCGGCGCGCATGCCCGCCAGCGCCTCGACGCTCGCGTCGGCCTGTCGGGGATAGATGGCGGCCCAGGTGCCGTAGCCGAGGTTGTTGTTGATGAAGCCGCCGCTCTCCTCCAGCTTCAGCACGAAGCTGCTGCCGTCCACCTCGCCGGCCGCGGAGATGTCGATGCGGCTGCCGTCACGCTTGACGCGCTCGGCGAGCAGGTAGACGCCCCAGTAGCGGTCGTTCAAGGTCAGCTCGCAGAAGCGGCTCTCCGCCGCGTACTCCGCCTCGCCGCCCGCCTCCTGGAAGAGGTCATAGGTCATCTTGTTGCGGAAGAGGGCGCGATCGACCCAGGCGCCGTTCAGGATCCAGTCGCTCTCCTTGCCCATGCCGAGCAGATCCGCCTCGCGCTCGAGCCCGTCCTCGCCGCGCAATTCGAGCGAGAGCTGGTTCTTCGGGAAGGACATCGACGAGCGGCCGCGAAGCTCCACCCCGGCGGGCCCGTCCCAGGCGCGGGCGCCGCTCTCGTCCTCGACCCGGAAATCGCAGGTGATCTTGGGGGAGTCGACGATGGTCTCGTCGCAGTCCAGGCGCATCTGACACACGCCATCGGACCAGGCGAAGGCCTCGATGGTCTCCACGGTCACCAACGGGCCGCTCTCTCCGGTCTCCCCGGTCTCCTCGCTGTCCTCGCGCTCCCCGGTCTCCTCGCCTCCTTCGCCGGTCTCGGGCGAGCCGGTCTCGGGCGAGCCGGTCTCCGAGGTCTTGTCCCCTACCCCACCGGTCCCTGGCGACCTGCAGGCGAGCAGCAGCGGCAGCAGCATACGGATCATTCATGCAGCATAGCAGGCGGAGGAGGCCCTCGTCCCAGCTCTGTGAGCTCGGCGCCGCGCGCGCAGCTTACGCCTGCGCTATGCTGTCTCCCCCCAAGCTGCCCCCCCGAACCCCCGTACCGCCCACCATGACCGACGACGCACTGATCGCCGCGCTCCACAGCCTCGGTTTGAACGAAGAGAACGTCCACGCTGTCGCCATGCTCCCGCTGCTCGAGGTCGCCTGGGCAGACGGACGCATCGGCGAGCCCGAGCGCAGGCTGATCCTGGAGATCGCGCGCAAGCGCGGCGTGCTGGACACCGAGGCCGCCCTCCTCCTGGAGAGCTGGCTGCGCTACCGACCCAGCGATCGCTACCTGGCGCACGGACGCGAGGTGCTGGTCGAGCTCGCCTCCCGCGGACACGGCGACGTGGGCTTCACGCCGCAGACGATCACCGAGGTCCTGCGCTTCTGCGAGCAGGTGGCGGTGGCGGCGGGCGGTCTGCTGGGGCGGGCGCTCAAGACCATCGATCCGGCCGAGAAGGCCGCGCTGACCGAGATCGCCGAGGCGCTCTCCGCCACCCGCAAGCCCCGCTGGGAGGACGTGGCCCAGGACCTGAAGGCCGCCCACGAGGCGCTGCTGGACGAGGACGAGGTCACGGCCTTCGAGGACGCGGATCCGCGCGAGGTCGCCTCTCGCCGCTCCGCCCGTCCGCAGCCCCGCGTGCCGAACATCCGTCGCCTGCGCGCGGCGCGCGGCGAGCGGGACGACAAGCCTCCTCCTGCGATGCTCGTCCAGCTGAAGAACGGCCGAGAGGCTGGCTTTCACCGCATCCCGGAGCGCGGCCTGACCATCGGTCGCCGCAACGACAACGACGTCGTCATCCTGGACGACCCGCAGGTCTCGCGCCAGCACTGCCGCGTCTTCCGGCAGGGCGCGAAGCTCTACGTCGTGGACTGCGCGTCGGCGGGCGGGACCTACGTGAACGACGAGCGCGTGCACGAGCGCCGGCTGCTGGGCGACGAGGAGATCCGCGTCGGCGAGACCAGCTTCCTGTTCACGCTGGGCGTGCTGCGGGACTGAGGCCTCAGCGGCCGCTGGGAGAGAGCCGCTCCCGCAGCCCGCGCAGCAGGTCACCCCACCACAACCCGACGGCGCGGCAGTGCTCCGCGTCAGCCTGGCCGTGGCGGGCGGGGTGCTCGGGCGGCAGCGAGGCCCAGCCGCGGTGGACCACGCGCACGGTCGTGCCCTCGGAGAGCGGCGTAAAGCTGACCTCCACCGTCGTCTTCTCGCCCGGCTTGAAGTTGACGCCGCGCCACTCCAAGGCCAGGAAGCTGGGCGGCTCCCAGGCGATGACGCGGCCCACCTCATGGGTGCGCGTCCCGGTGGGCACGTCCCAGGTCTCGGTCAGGCGCCCGCCCAGGCCGGGCTCGAAGCGGAGCGCGCCGCGCCGGGTCCCGGCGATCCGAAAGCGGGGCCCGGTCCGCCACCACAGGTCGATCTCCTGGGTGAACACCTCCCAGGCCACCGCGGGCGGGACGCGCACGAAGACCGTGGCGCCGGCGCTGTCTCCGGGTGGCGCGCTCACGGCTCGCCCCGCGTGCGCTCGACGTGGTGGCGGAAGCTCTCCAGCTCCAGCGTCCAGAAGGTCTCCACCTCGTCGAGCCAGCCGCGCAGGGCGCGAAAGGGCTCGGGCCGCAGACGGTAGGTGCGAACGCGCAGATCGGGGCCGGCGTGATCCTCCTCGACCAGCCCGCTCTCGCGCAGCACGCGCAGGTGGCGACTGAGGGCCGGCGCGGAGATCCCGAGCTCCTGGGCCAGCTCTCCCGCCCGATGAGGGCGCCGATGGAGCAGGTCCACCACGCCGCGGCGGGTGGGCTCGGCGAGGGCCGCCAGGGTCTGGTCCAGCGCTGGGTCCGAAGAGATCACGCCACCTCTCCCTTGTTGCGCAGGCGCTGGACGAACCACCAGTGGTGGCCGCCGAGGTCTACGCACTCGTAGGTGCGATCGGTCCAGTAGTCCACGCCGTAGTCGGACGTCTTCGGCTCCATGACGACGCGGGCGCCGCTCGCGCGGGCGTGGGCGCAGTGCGCGTCCACGTCGTCCACGTAGACCATGATGTTCTGGGTGTTGATCCCGCCCACGGCGCTGGGGGCGCGGATCTGGGAGAATTTGCCGGTGCGGCGCGCGTCGCCGACCATGATCAGGCCCTCGCCGTAGGTCAGCTCGGAGTGCTCGACCACGCCGCCATCGCCCTCGACGATCAGGCGGACCTCGAAGCCAAACGCGGCGCAGAGCCAGGGGATCGCCGCGGCGGCGTCCTCATAGTAGAGGGCGGACGAGACGCGGGGCCAGTCGGGAGGTGCGGGGCGCATGGGGGGCTCCTGGGCGCAGGTATTGAACGACACGAGAAATATTTAACGCAATCATTCATTATGTCCAGCCCCGTCTTCGTAGCCCAGCAGACGGAGCAGCCGGGTGGTCTCCGCGTCGGGCGGCGCGGGCTCCAGACCGGAGGCCGGGGCGCGCGGCTCTGGCGTGTAGTCTCCGCTCGGCTGTCGGATCGCGAAGGCGCGGGCCTCGCGGCGCAGGCCGCCGACGGCGATCGGCGCGGGCCTCGTGGTGAGCAGGTCCTCTCCGGGAAAACCCGCCTCCAACCCTGCCCAGGAGAGCATCGTGTAGGCGAGGTTCACGGTGGCCAGCGGGCCGTCGAGCGCGCTCGCCTCGCCCAGCACGGGTCTCCGCCCAGGCGGCCAGAGCGCGAGCGGCACGGCCAGCTCGGCGTCCTGGAGGGCGTGGCCGTGGCCCTGGTGGCCGCCCTCGCCGAAGGCTTCGCCGTGATCGGAGGTGACGGCGGCCCCCCAGCCGGCGACGCGCGCGGCGTGGACCAGGGTGAGGACGCGCCGGCGCGCGGCGAGGACGTTGCCGCGATAGGCGGCCTGTAACACAGGTGTAACGTCTGTTCCAGGCTCCCACCCCTCCGGCGGGTCCTCGGCGTCGCGCCCGTACTCGTGGGGCCCCAGCAGATGGACCCAGAGAAAGCGAGGGCGGACCAACGCGCGGCGGAGCTCGGACAACGCGACGGCGAGCAGCCGATCGTCGCGGGTGTGGCGGAGCTGGGACACCTCGCCGGTCCAGCGCTCGCGCCAGCGGGCGAGCTGGCGCCAGAGCAGAGCGGGCTCGCGGGCGTCATCGTCGTGGAGCCAGCGGGTGAAGCCCGCCGCGAAGCCCATCTCCGCCCGCAGGTGCGGGTTGCAGACCACCGCGCTGGTCTCGTAGCCGGCCTGGCGCAGGCGCTCCGTGAGTCCGCGCTGGGCGAGATCGACGCGGGTGAAGCCCCCGTCGGTCGGCAGCCCTCCCCCGTGCT
Source organism: uncultured Enterobacterales bacterium (assembly GCA_964556105.1). GTDB lineage: Bacteria > Myxococcota_A > UBA796 > UBA796 > CAZKWG01 > CAZKWG01. Next base: position 5,110 of record CAZKWG010000457.1, read on the forward strand.
CAACCACCGGCAGCCCGGTCATCAGGCTGTACATCGCCGGCAGGGTCCAAGGGGCCGCGGAGATGGCGACCTGGGGCAGGGAGACGGGAGCGAGCTGCTCATCCTGGGTGAGCGCGGGCGGGTCGAGCAGCCCGGCGTCCGCGCGCACGGTGTCCACGGTGACGAGAAGGAGACTGGGCAAACGCGGCGTTGAGGAGGGCAGCGGAGCCAGCTCAGCCGGGCGCGTCAACCCCGGGCGGGCGAGCGGGATCAGCGCCCCGCACAGCGCGCCGAGCAGCGCCGCGGCCGAGGGTCGCCACGATCCCAGCAGGAGCAGGATCAGCGGCCCGAGCGCGCCCCAGGCGGCGGCGAGGCCGAGAATCCTCGCCAGCTCCGGGCCCCAGACGGCTGCCCAGAGGGCGACCGCGAGAGCGGCGCTGTAACGTACGCTCCACCGCGAGAGGGCCAGCGCGACCAGCGCGAAGAGCGCCCCCAAGCCCAGGCTCCACCCGAGGGCCGCTCCCGCCGAGAGCGCCGGATCCAGCGGGTGTTCGGAGGCCCGGACGGCGACTGCCTCCACGCCTCCGAATCCGGCCCCCGCCAGGAAGGCCGCGCCGACAGCGCGCGCTTTGCGGTTGCCTGCACCCTCAGCCGTGGCTACTGAATGAATCATCATTCACCCTCGGGGGCAGCATGAGCGCGACCCAGTTCACCATCGATCTCCGCGACATCCGCTTCGTGCTCTTCGAGCAGATCCGCATCAGCGAGCAGCTCTCGATCCTCCCGCGCTACGCCGCCTTCGACCGGGACATCTACGAGACGATGGTGGACGAGGCCGCCCGCCTCTGCACCGAGGTCGTCGCCCCCCTGAACCGGAATTCCGACCGCGAGGGCTGCCACTTCGACGGCAAGGGCAACGTGACGACGCCGAAGGGCTTCAAGGAGGCCTGGAACACCATCGCCGAGGGCGGCTGGTTCGGCGTCAGCGCCCCGGAGAGCTTCGGCGGGACGGGCCTCCCCCAGACCCTGTCGGTCTACTTCATGGAGCTGATGTGCGGGGCCTGCTCGTCCCTGTTCATGTACATCGGTCTCGCGCGCGCCGCCTCGAACCTGCTCATGCACTACGCCCCGGAGAGCCACCGCGATCTGGTCGTCGGAAAGATGATCTCCGGCGCCTGGGGCGGCACCATGTGCCTGACCGAGGCGGGCGCGGGCTCGGCGGTGGGCGACAACCGCTGCAAGGCCACGCCCACGGACAGGCCGGGCGTCTACCTGCTGGAGGGCGAGAAGATCTTCATCTCGGGCGGGGACCATGATCTCGCCGAGAATATCGTGCATCTGGTGCTCGCGCGCACGCCGGGCGCGCCCTCGGGCACGCGCGGCCTCTCCATCTTCATGGTGCCCAAGTTCCACTTCGACCAGAGCGGCAACCTCGGCGAGCGCAACGGCGCCTATGTCGTCGGCATCGAGGAGAAGATGGGGCTGCACGGCAACTCCACCTGCACCATCGCGCTCGGCGCCAACGGCCCTTGCGAGGGCATCCTGCTCGGCCGCGAGGGCGAGGGCATGCCGATCATGTTCCACATGATGAACGAGG
>CAZKWG010000458.1:0-6669 GCA_964556105.1 uncultured Enterobacterales bacterium
GCCGCCTGGAGGACGCCCCGGACGCGCTGGCCAGCAAGACCGACGCGGAGCTGGACCAGGAGGAGCCGCGCTACTACGCCCACGCGCGCGCCGAAGATCCTGGGGTGGCGATCCCTGAGCTTCGCCGCCGCTTCCAGACCATCCGCTCCGCCGTTCAGGCCCGCCGCACGGTGGACGCGTCGAAGGAATGGCCCGGTCGCGTCGTCTACGTCAGCGTAGACCTCACCGACGCCGCCGCGACCACCGCGGCGGCCGAGGCCCTGCTGCGCGCGTTGGGGCCGCCCGCCCTGGTCGTGCACGGCGCGGGCGTTCAGAGCTCGGGGGCGCTGGCGAAGCGCTCCCTGGAGACCTTCCGCTGGGTGGTCGACACCAAGCTCTCCGGCCTCAGCGTGCTCCACGAGGCGCTCGCGCGGGCCGGGTGCTCGCCCCCCTTCCACCTGCTGACCTCCGCCTTCTCCTTCTTCGGCAACGACGGCCAGCCGGATTATGGCGCGGCCAACCTGGGGATGGACCGGCTGGCGGCGGCCCTTCCCGGCTGGAGCAGCCTGGGCTGGCTCGGCTGGGCGGCGGTGGGGATGACGCAGGGCAGCGAGTACCACGCGCTGGCGAAGGTGCGCAGCATGCGCCCGGTCGGCGTGCCAGAGGGCGCGGCGATCTTCCTCTCCCGGCTGGGCGCGGCGGAGGGAGGCCCGACCGTGCTGCTGGGCGATGGGGAGCTGGGCTGGTATCGGCCCACCCTGGTCGGCGCGTATGGTCCGCGCCCCGGGCCGAGCTGGACCATCGACGGTGAGCGGTGGACGGCGGTCGCGCGCCACCGGGTTCAGGGCGTGCCCACGCTGCCGGGCGCCTTCGCCGTCGAGCTGGCCGCGCGCGCGGCGCTCTTGCAGGAGCCGGGCTGGCAGGTCTGCGAGCTGCGCCAGGTCCGCTTTCTCCGCTTCCTGCGCGTCCCCGAGGGTCGCCCCGCGACCCTGCGCAGCGTCGTGCAACGCCTCTACGATGGGCCCGACGAGCGGGTGCTGCGCGTCTGGCTGCGCGCGCCCTTCGTCCACATGAGCGGCCGCGTGCTGCGCCCCGAGGAGGACCACTACAGCATGGACCTGGTCCTGCGTCCTCCCGCCGCGGCGCCGCCCAGGCTCCCCGAGGCCTGGCCTGACCTCGAGGGTGAGCCGAGCTTCGACGCCTATAAACACGCGGGCGACGGCGTGTCGCTGGGAGAGGGCTGGCCGGAGATCCGCGACCTCCTGGTGGGTCCGGACGGCATCGGGGGAGCGCTGGAGCTGGGCGACGCGGAGGCCACCGCCGGCTTCGTCGTCCCGGCGCTGCTGATCGACGCGCTGAGCCGCCTGTGCGTGCTCGACGTGCCAGGCGACGCGGGCGTCCCCGTGTACGTCCCCCTGAGCAGCCGGCGGATCGTCCTTGCCCCCGGGATCACCGACAGGCTCGCGGGGGCGACCCGGCTCACCCTGCGGGCGCCGCCGCCGCTGCGCGCCGGTCGCGGCGCCCGGAGCGCCTGGGTGGAGGCGAGAGACGCCGCAGGGGCGTCGTTGGTGCGCATCGAAGGCATGAGCGGACAGCTGGCGGGGACGGTGCCCCGGCGGGATGAGCGCGTGGCCCAGGACAAGGAGAGCGTATGAGCACGGCGAGCCAGGTCAAGAGGGTCTTCGCGGAGCTGACCCGCTACCCGGAGGAGATCCTGGACCCCGAGGCGGACCTGGAGGCCGATCTCGGCATCGACTCCGTCAAGCGGGTGGAGATCATCGGCCGCCTGCGCGAGGTGATGGCGCTGCCGCCGGATCTGGCCATCCCCGAGCGCGGCTTGAACAGCATCTCGGCCGTCTCCCGCTTCATCGAGGAGTCGCTGCGGGGCTCGGGCGTCGCGCCGGCGCGGGCCCTTGCGAGCGCGCCGGCTCCCGCGCCGGCTCCTGCGAGCGCGCCCAGGCCTGCGCCACAGGACGGGCTGAGCTGGGCGGAGCGCGCGCTGCCGCCGCTCCCACCCGCGGCCGCGCCGGTCGTCCAGGAGAGGCCCGCGCCGCGCCCGTCGCTCCCCGCGGCTCCGACCGTCACGCCGGCGCCTCCGCCGGCTGGCGGCGCCACAGCAGACAGCGCCCTGCGCGCCGTGGTCCTCGACACGCTGATCGAGGTGCTCGAGGAGGCGCGGGCGCGGCTGGGCGGCGCGTCTCGGGGGGCCGCGTCCCCCCAGGCGCGCCCTGCGGCGGCCGCGTTCGGGCAGGACTTTCGTGGGCGGGTGGCGCTGGTCACCGGCTCGGGTCGAGGCTTCGGCGCCGCCCTGGCGCTCACGCTGGCGCGGCAGGGCTGCTCGGTGGTGATCAACTCCTTCCGCTCTCGCGAGCGCGGAGAGGCGCTCGCGGCGCGGATCCGCGCGGAAGGTGGGGACGCCCTGCACTGCTGGGGGAGCGTGGCCAGGACCGACGCGCTCGAGCGCATCTTCGGTGAGATCGGTAATCGCTACGGCGGCCTGGACTTCTTCGTCTCCAACGCCTCGGACGGCGTCCTCGCGCCCACGGAGCAGATCACCGAGGAGCACTGGGACCGCGCCTTCCAGTCCAACGTCGTCGCGCTGCACAAGGGCGCGCTGCTGGCGCGGCCGCTCATGCGCGCGCGCGGAGGCGGGAGGATCGTCGCGATGTCCTCGACCGGCGCGCACCGCGTCACGCAGTTCTACACCTGCATGGGCCCGGTCAAGGCCGCGGTGGAGTCGCTGGTGCGCTATCTGGCCGTGGAGCTCGGGCCAGACAACATCCAGGTCAACGCGCTCGCCGCGGGCCCGCTCTATGGCGACGTTCTCCGCCAGTTCCCGGACAGCGAGCAGCTCACCCGCTACTGGGAGTCGCGCTCGGTGACCGGGCGGCTGGGGACGGAGGAGGTGATCATCGGGCCGCTCCTCAGCCTGCTGGCGCCTGGTTCGAGCGCGATCACGGGCGCGGTGCTCCAGGTGGACCATGGCGGCGCGCTCCGTATCTGAGCCCGGCGAGGCCGGGGCATCGCCCACGTCGCCCCTGCGCTACGTCGCGCTGCTCTGTGTTCTCGTCTTCAGCTCGGCCAGCCTGCTCCTGGGTGGTCTCTGGGTCTGGTTGCCGCCCCTGCTCCTGTTCGGCGTCACTCCGCTCCTGGAGCTGCTGCTCGAGGAGCGACACGAGGCGGCGCGACCGCCGGAAGCTGCGCGCGGCCTGGTCTGGCAGCTCATCCCTGGGTTGATGGCTTTTTGGGTGCTCGTCCTGCTCGGCACCTTTCTCTGGGTCGTCGCGCGCGGCCTGCCGCCGCTGCCCGTGCTGGCGGGGATGGTGTTCACGGTGGGCATGTCGCTCGGCGGCATCGGCCTGAACGTCGCCCACGAGCTGGGACATCGGCCGGGACGGCTGGAGCGGCGCGTGGCCGTGGGCCTGCTCGTGCTGCTGCACTACGGGCACTGGCGGGTCGAGCACACCCGCGGGCACCACCCCCGCGTCGGCACGCCCGAGGATCCGGCCAGCGCTCGTCGCGGAGAGAGCGTCTACGGCTTCGCCCTTCGCGGCGCCCTGCGCGGGATGCGGAGCGGCTTCCGGCTGGAGGCCGAGCGCCTGCGCCGCGCGGGCCTGTCGGCCTGGTCTCTGGAGAACGAGGTGCTGGTGGCCTGGCTGGTCCAGCTGCTGCTCAGTCTGCTCGTGCTCGGGCTGGCGGGTCCGGAGACGCTCGCCGCCTGGCTCGCCGCCTCCGCCTGGGCCATCCTGCTCACGGAGACGGTGAACTACACGCAGCACTATGGGCTTCAGAGGCGGAGGCTCGACGATGGGCGGCTCGAGCCTGTGCACGCGGGCCTGAGCTGGTGCTCCGAGCGCGCCCTCTCCCGCGTCGTCTTCCTGGAGATGCCGCGGCACGCCGATCATCACGCGCACCCGGCTCGCCACTTCCCCGAGCTGGAGCACGCGCCCAACGCGCCGAGGATGCCCCTCGGCCTGCTCGGCCAGATCGTCCTCGCGCTGATTCCCTGGGTCTGGTTTCGGGTGATGAACCCACGCCTGGACCGACTGCAACAGGCGCGCTGAGCGGCCTACGAGGTCCGCATGTCTGGAGTCCGTGATATGGTCGCCTCCTTCGCCGCAACATCGCTCGGAGCCCCCCTCTGATGCCCAACGCACCACGACCGACCAACAGCAGGCCGGCTCGCATCGCAGTCTTTGTGGCCTGCGCGGTCCTCTTCGGCGTCTCCAGGCTCCCGTCGACCGATCCGGCGACGCGGGCGAAGATGGCCGAAGACTTCCGTTTCACGGCCTTCGTCCTGCCTCCGCCGCCCACGCCCGAGGGCGGTGTGGTGTACGGGGTCAACCCCTCGGCGCCGCAGCTCAAGACCTACCTGCACCCCATCGGCGGGTCGGTGGCCTTTGGTGACGTCGATGGGGACGGGCGCTCCAATGACCTCTGTTACGGAGACATCCGTTCCAAGTCGCTCCTCATCGCGCCAGTTCAGGGCACGGGAGAGCGGTACGCTCCCTTCGTGCTGGACTTTGATCTGCCCGTTGGCCGCGAGGTGTCCTGGCCCGGCACCTGCAGGCTGGTGGACATGAACGAGGACGGGCTCACCGACGTCTTCGTGACGATGTTTGGGCGCCCTCCCAAGGTCTTCCTTCGCAAGGACAACGGTGAGGGTTCCGCCGCGCCGCTCGTCGCCTCGGCGTTCGCCGCTCAGGAGCTCGTCCCGGGCTCGGACGAAGCCTGGATGTCGCCCGCCGCGACGTTCACGGACGTGGACGGCGACGGCCACCTGGACATCGTGGTCGGGAGGTACTTCAAAGAGAGCTTCGAGGTCTACAACAGCCGGTCCACGGTCCCCATCGAGATGAACGACAGCTTCACCCACGCGCGCAATGGCGGGGAGAATCGCATCTTCCTCTGGGCGGGCGCGACGAGCGGGCCGGAGCCGACGGTGCAGTACCGGCAGGTCGAGGATCCGTTTCCCGGTGACACCGAGCATGGCTGGACGCTGGCGGTGGGCGCGGGAGATATCGACAAGGACGGGTTATCCGACCTGTATATCTCGAATGATTTCGGCCCGGACACGCTGCTCTTGAACCGCTCGAAGCCGGGTGCGGTGAGCCTGATCGAGCTCAAGGGCGTCGAGACCGCCTCGACGCCCGAGTCGCAGGTGCTGGGTCAGGACACGTTCAAGGGCATGGGCATCGACTTTGCCGACCTCAACGGCGATGGCCTGCTGGACATGTATGTCAGCAACATCGCGTCCAAGCTGGGGATGGGCGAGGTCCACTTCGTCTGGATGAGCACGGGCGATGTCGCGGCGATGGAGCGCGGCGTGGCGCCCTACGAGGAGCGCTCGGAGGCGCTCGGCGTGGCGTACAGCGCCTGGGCCTGGGACTCCCGCATGGACGACTTCAACAACGACGGCGTGCTGGAGCTGGTGCAGGCCACCGGGCTGTTCAAAGGCGACATCGATCGTTGGGCCGACATCGCGCAGCTCGCCCTGGTCAACGATAACTTCGTGAAGGATCCTCGGCGTTGGCCCGTTATTCCGCCGAACACCGACATCGACGGATGGGACCCCAACCCCTTCTTCGTGCGCGGGGAGGACGGCCGCTACGTCGATCTCTCGGCGGAGCTCTTCCCGGGCGTGCTGCCGAACAGCCGCGGAATCGCCACCGCGGACGTGGACGGCGACGGCGATCTGGACATGGCCTGGGGGAACCACTGGGAGGACTCCTTCTTCTATCGGAACGACGCCCCGAGCGCGGGCGCCTTCCTGGGCTTGCACCTGCTGTTGCCCCCGGCCGATGCCCCCGCGAGCCGGGTCGTCCGGGAGGGCCACCCGAGCTGGCGAGAGGGCTCCCCGGCCATCGGCGCCTTCGTGACGGTGCGCACGCCGGACGGCCGCAGCTTCGTTCGCCAGGTGGACGGCGGCAACGGCCACACGGGGGCCCGCAGCCCGGACCTCCACCTGGGCCTGGGCGAGGTCGCGGCGAACGCGGACCTCGACGTGGAGATCACCTGGCGTGACCGAGCGGGCACGCTGCACAATGACAAGCTGACGATGCGACCGGGCTGGCACACCGTGGTGCTGGCCGAGCCGGGCGCGGGAGGTGTCCTGTGAGCGAATCGAAGCCGGTCAAGGTCCGCGATCCTCGCAACGGGTTGCGCACCTCGGCCACCCTGGCCACGATCTTCACCCTCTTCGGCCACAACCTGTTCGGCTTCGAGCAGTCCACCACGCACGTCCTGGTCGGGCTGTTCACCGGCTATGTCTGCGCGATCCTCTTCGAGCTGCTCGACGCGACCGTGAACCAGCGCAGGGCGGGCTACCTCGGGGGCGGGGTCAAACACTTCGTGGACTGGATGCTCTCCGCCCACATGACCTCGATCACGATGACCTTCCTGCTGTACACGCAGCGGGATCTCAGCGTGCTGGCCTTCGCCGTGGCCGTGGCCATCGGCTCCAAGTACTTCTTCCGGGTAGATCTGGGTGGTCGGCCGCGACACTTCATGAACCCGTCGAATTTCGGGATCGCCGTCGTCCTGGTGACCAACCCCTTCGCCTTCGCCCCGCCCTGGGCGTACACCGTGAACCTGCACGGCTGGCAGGACTGGGCGCTCCCCGCCTTCTTCTTCCTGCTCGGCTTCCGGCTGAACCTGCTGTTCACCCGACGGCTGCCGCTGATCGCCGAC
>CAZKWG010000459.1:0-6640 GCA_964556105.1 uncultured Enterobacterales bacterium
GGCGTGATCTCCAGGGCGCCCGGCTCGCCCCAGGCGGGGAGCTCGGATGGCGGAGGAAACTCGCCGGTCGCCTGAAAGCCGACGGTGTGGTGCGAGCTGTCGCAGTAGGGCTTGTTCTTCGAGGCGCCGCAGCGACAGAGGGTGGCGCGCAGCGCGCTCTGCCCGCCGATGCTGAGCTGACCGCGCACCGCGTAGGGGCCGTTCTCCTGCACCGCCGCCACGTTTCGCCCAGAGGGCTGCTCGGAGGCGCCGCCGTCCAGCGGCTCGACCTGGATGGCGCCAGACGGGCAGCGCTCGGCCAGCGCGAGCAGCTCGGCCTGGCTCGCGGCGTCAGGGTCAATCCAGGGCCCTTCTACGTTGGCCTTGAAGACCAGCGGCTGGCCCAGCACGCAGTTGCGGGCGTGGATGCACTTCGATCCATCGAAGAGGATGCGCGTGTTCTTGCCGTCGACGACTTCCATGGGGGGCTCCCGGGGGTTGGAGACAGGGGAGGGCTAACGTCTCGCGGACAGCGGGCCCAACGTCAACGGTCGCATCGGCTCGACCAGCGTCGCGAGGAGGTCGAGGAAGACGCGGACGCGCGTGGGCAGGTTCCGCCGACTCGGGAAGAGGGCCACGACGGGACGGCGCATCGCGGCCGACAGCTCGAAGAGCACGCGGAGCCGCCCATCGGCGACGGCGTCCCGGCAGACGATGGCGGGCAACCGCGCCACGCCCACGCCGGCCACGGCGCAGGCGCACGCCACCTCCAGGTCGTTGACCACGAGCACTGGCTCGACGCGCAGGCTCGTCCCGTCCACCTCCCACTGCTCCACCGGGCGGACGCCGACGGCGCGCGTGCCGCGAAGGGTCTCCACGGTCGGCGCGCCGTTGGCGGCGAGGAAGGCCGGGCTCGCGACGTAGTAGGTGTGCCCCTCGCCGAGCTTGCGCACGGACATCGAGGAGTCTTCGATCTCGCCGATCCGGATCGCCAGGTCGAAGCCCTCGTCGACCAGGTTCACGCGCCGGTCGGCCAGCAGGATCTCCACGCGCGCCTTCGGGTAGCGGCGCAGGTACTCGGCCACCACCGGCGCGAGGAAGCGGCGCCCATAGAGGACCGGCGCCGAGACCCGCAGCAGCCCGGTCGGCTCGATCTGGGCCGCGCGCGCCTCCTGGTTGGCCTCGTCCACCAGCGCCGCGATGGCCGCGCAGCGCTCGTAGTAGCGGGCGCCGGCCTCCGTGGGGCGGACGCTGCGCGTGGTGCGCTCCAGCAGGCGCACGCCGAGCGCCTCCTCCAGGCGGCCGACGCGCTCGCTCGCGGACTGCTTCGTGATGCCCATCTGGCGCGCGGCGCCCGTGAAGCTGGCCTCGGCGACGACGCGGGCGAAGAGCATCATGTCCGCGGGCGGGATGGTCATATTGTCATTCTGGCATGGACAGTAAGTCCGCACAAGCCACGATTGTCGGATCGCGTCCCGGATCGTAGGATGAAGCGCATGAACACCAGACACTACACCGTCGCCGAAGGCGCTGAAGGGCAGCATCCGATGAGCAAAAGGCCACGTTCGCCGGGGGTGCCCATCGCCCTCGCACAGCACCAGATGGGGCCGGGGTTCAGCACCTACAGCCTGCGCAGCGCGCCTGAGCTCCCGCTCGATCCGTTCATCAGCCTCGACGACTTCCTCATGTCGGAGCCGACCTTTCCGCCGCACCCCCACGCGGGGTTCTCGGCGGTGACCTACATGTTCGAGGACTCGGCCGGCGCGTTCATCAACCGCGACAGCCTGGGCGATCGCAGCCGCATCGACCCGGGGAGCCTGCACTGGACGCAGGCGGGCAGCGGCATGATGCACGAGGAGATCCCTGAGGTTCGCGGCGCGGTCTGCCATGGCATGCAGATGTTCGTGAACCTCCGCTCCGACCACAAGGGCGCCACGCCGCGCGCCTTTCACGTTGCGGCGACCGAGGTGCCCGAGGTGTCGCCGAGCGCCGGCGCCAGGGTCCGCGTGCTGGCCGGGCGCTTCGCCGAGCAGGCCTCGCCGCTCATGGAGCTGCTGACCCCGATCCTGCTTCTGGACGTCCACCTCGCCCCGGGGGCGCGCGTCTCGATCCCGGTGGATGCTGGATGGACGGCGTTTCTGCTCTGCCTGTCCGGCGCGGGCCTGATCGGCCCCAGCGAGAGGGCGCGCGCGGTGGCAGCCCATGAGGCGCTGGGCTTCCTGGACGACGGGGATCGCCTCGCGCTCTCCGCCGGGGAGACAGGCCTGCACGCCCTCATCGGCGCCGGGCGCCCCCTCGCCGAGCCCATCGTGTTCGGGGGGCCCTTCATCGGGAACACGCGCGCCGAGATCGACGCCGCCTACGCGCGCTACCAACGCGGGGAGATGGGGCAGCTCCAGCGCTCCTTCTGAGCTGTCCGGCTCAGAGATCCGGCCCACGGTGGGAGCGTCCTCCAGGCCTGTTAGGTCCCCTCCATGCACGCATCTCTACGCCTCCCCCTCACGGCCGCGACGCTGCTCCTGCTCTCCTGCGCCCGGCCGGGCCCGCTCCCGCCGCCGCCGCCCGTCCCGATCCTCGCGCAGGCGCCGGACGCGCTGCTCGCCGGGACGCACCTGGCCATCGCCTACTCGGGCTACCGCGCGGGTCAGCACCCCGACCAGGGAGAGGGCGCGATCTACCCCTCCGAGGCCGAGATTCGGGAGGACCTGAACATCCTCGTGCAGGAAGGTTTCGGTCTGATCCGCCTCTACGACGCCGGTGAGCTCTCCCGCCGCGTGCTGGACCTGATCGCGACCGAGGAGCTGCCGATACGGGTCATGCTCGGCGCCTGGCTGCAGGCGGAGGTGAGCAACCACGAGGGCTGCGCCTGGCTGACCGAGCCCATCCCCGACGCCGAGCTGGCCGCCAACACCGTGGCCAACGGCGAGGAGGTCGCCCGCGTCATCGCCCTGGCCCAGGCCCACCCCGAGATCGTCGTCGCGGTGAACGTGGGCAACGAGGCGCTGGTGAGCTGGGGCGATCACATGGTCCGAACGGAGGCGATGGTGGCCTACCTGCGCCAGGTCCAGGACGCGGTGGCCCAGCCCGTGAGCACCGCCGACAACTACGTGGTCTGGGCCGAGCAGGGCGCAAAACTAGCACCCGTGGTGGATTTTGTGCTGGTCCACACCTACCCACAGTGGGAGGAGAAGACCATCGACGAGGCGATGCCCTACACCCTGGCCAACCTGGGCCGGGTGCGCGCGACCCTGCCCGAGCTGCCGATCGTCATCGGCGAGGCCGGCTGGGCGACGACCGCCAGCGAGTTCGGCGACCGCGCGAGCGAGCCGGCCCAGACACGCTACGTCTCGGAGCTCTACGCCTGGGCGGTGCAGGCCAACGTCACGACCTTCCTCTTCGAGGCCTTCGACGAGCCTTGGAAGGGCAATCCGGCCGACCCCCTGGGCGCCGAGAAGCACTGGGGGCTGTACACGGTGGACCGTCAGCCCAAGGAGATCATGCGGGCGCGGCCCCGCCTCCTCGCCGCGCCTCCAGCGTCTTCCGCACCTGAAGCGCCGACTGCTCCGTGACGCCATAGGTCATCACGGCCCAGATCGCCAGGGCAGAGGCCGCGATCGGGATGAGGGCGTCGCAGAGGCGCATCATCGTGATGGCCGAGGCCGACTGCTGGCCCGCCAGATCGACGTCGAAGCCCGTGACGTTGAGCAGGATCCCGCCGCCGGCCAGGGCGACGGCCATGCCCAGCTTGACGACCCACCAGAAGATCGAGCCGTACATGCCCTCGCGGCGCTGGTGCGTGTTCAGCTCGTCGAGGTCCACGACGTCGGCGATCATCGACGGCATCAGCGTGAACAGCCCGCCGAGCCCAAAGGCCATCAGCGGCGCCGGCAACAGGATGAGGAGGGGCACGTCCGGATCGTAGGCGAAGAGCTTGAGCCCGTAGCCCACCATCGAGATGACGGTGGAGATGACGAAGGCCTTGCGCTTTCCGTAGCGCGTCCCCATCCAGGTGACCGCGAAGATGACGGCGAAGGTGGAGATCGCGCCCAGGGTGCCGGCGTAGCCGGCGTACTCGGCCCCACGCGTCTGGTCCCCGCCGAAGACATAATAGATAATCACGTAGAATTGGAAGGACGAGATCAGGATGAAGCCGTTGAAGACCAGGAAGGTCGCGGCGCACAGCTTGAGGAAGGGCCGCGAGGAGACGGTGGTCTTGAAGCCGTGCAGGAAGTCGGCCACGTTGGCCCGCAGGCTGGTCGTCGCGTCCTTGTCCTCCGGGGCGTGCTGGAAGCGCTCGCGCAGCACCAGGGCCGGCAGGATGCCGACGATGGCGGCGATCGCGCCGATGAGGATCGCCAGGGCCGCCGCCCCCGAGATCTGGTCGTCAAACCAGTCTTTGTTGCTCATGATCCAGAGGAACCAGGGCGAGACGATGTACGCGAGCTGACCCAGGAAGTTCTGCACGCCCATCAGCCGGGTGCGCTCATGGTAGTCGGGGGTCAGCTCGTAGCCGAGGGCCACCCAGGGCGTGGCGTAGAAGGCGTAGGCCACGTAGAAGAGCAGCGACCCGATGAGGAAGTACCAGAAGATGAAGGACTCGGAGCGCGCCGCGGGGAGCTGCCAGAGCAGGGCGTAGATGATGCCGGACGCGATGGCGCCGACGAAGATCCAGGGCCGGCGGCGTCCCCAGCGGGACCGCGTGTGGTCGGACATGTAGCCGACGATCGGGTCGATCAGCGCGTCGAAGAGACGCGGGAGGGCGCCCAGCAGCCCGACCAGCGCCGGGTTCATCCCCAGCCCGAGGTTGAGCACGATCATCATGCCGCCGATCGCGGCCGCCAGCGTGTTGTTGATGAAGGCGCCAGCCCCATACGCCAGCTTCTGGTAGAAGGGGAGCCGGTCCTGGGGTGCGGTCTCGCCTGCTGCGCTCATGGTCGGATCCCCTCGCGCGCCCGCAGCCGCTCGCGCAGCCACAGCCCGCTGTCTTTGATGACGCGCTGCTGCGTGGAGAAGTCCACCCAGACCAGCCCGAAGCGCTTTCCGAAGCCTTCGTTCCACTCGAAATTGTCCAGAAAGGACCAGAGGAAGAGCGCCTCGAGCGGCGCTCCGGCCTGAATCGCCCTGCCGGCGGCGCCGAGATGGCTGGCCAGAAAGTCCAGCCGTCGTGGGTCCTGCACCCGACCGTCCGGGCCGGGCGCGTCGCCCCAGGCGGCGCCGCACTCGGTGATCACCAGCGCGCCGGGCGCGTAGTCGCGCTGAAGCAGCAGCAGCAGGTCGGTGAGGCCCTCGGGGTAGACCTCCCAGCCCATCTCCGTGCGCGCCTCGGCGGGCACCTCATGCAGCGCGCGCGGGAGGTTGCCCTCCTCCGGACCCCGCAGGATGGCGCGCGAGTAGTAGTTCACGCCCAGAAAGTCGGTGGGAACGGCCATCTCGTCCAGATCGCCAGGTCGCAGCCAGGCGGGGCCCTCTTCCGGCCAGCGCCCCGCCGCGGCCTCCTCCGCCACGATCTGGGCCGGGTAGCCGCGCCCGTAGATGGGGTCGAGGAACCAGCGGTTGAACCAGGCGTGAAAGCGCTCCGCAGCGGCGGCGTCGGCCGCCGAACCCGAGGCCGGATAGGCGATCACCGGGTTGGCCGCGATGCCCACCCGGCAGCCCGGGCTGAGCGCGCGCAGGATGGGGACGGCCCGGCCGTGGGCCAGCAGCAGGTGGTGGGCCGCCGCCAGGGAGGCGGCGCGATCGGTCAGCCCCGGCGCGTGCTGGCCAGTCTCGTGGCCCAGCACCGCCGCGCACCAGGGCTCGTTGATCGTGCACCAGCGGTCCACGCGCTCGCCCAGCCGCCGGGCGACGGCCTCGGTGAAGCGCTCGAAGGCGGGCAGGGTCTCCCGTGAGGTCCAACCGCCCTGATCCTGGAGCGCCGCCGGCAGATCCCAGTGGTAGAGCGTCACCCAGGGTTGAATACCGCGGGCCAGCAGCGCGTCGATGATCTGTTCGTAGAGGTCCAGGCCCGCGGCGTTCGGCGCCCGCTCGGCGCCCGTGGCGAAGATGCGGGGCCAGGAGATGGACATCCGGTAGGCGTCCACGCCGAGGTCCGCCAGCAGAGCCACGTCCTCCTTCCAGCGGCGGACGTGATCGCAGGCCACCTCCGGCGTGTCGCCGCCCACGATCTTTCCCGGCGTCTGCGCGAACCGATCCCAGATGGAGGCGCCGCGACCGTCCAGGTGGGTCGCCCCCTCCACCTGGGGCGCCGAGGTCGCCACGCCGATGGTGAGCCCCCGGGGCAGGGGCGCGAGACGGTCCCGCTCGAGGCTCACGCCGGCACCGGGGGGCGCTCGACGACGATGCAGAGGATGGCGGGATCGCGGCGGAAGATCCGCGCGGAGGTCTCGGCGTCGAGGACGGCGCCCTCGAAGCGCTGCACCCCGTTCTCCAGATGGACCTCGGCCGCGCGACGGGAGCCCGGCCGCACGACGACGGGCACCCCGCAGAGCAGGAAGGCCAGGCCGCCGGCGGGCACCTCGACCGCGCGCTCAGGCCGCACCCCGGCGGGCACGACCCAGCGCGTCGCCTGCCCGAGCAGCTCGGCGGCCTCGATGGTCTCGGGCTCGAACCGCACGAGGCCGTCCTCGACCCAGACGCCCCGCTCGCCCCGGCGGGCCACCAG
>CAZKWG010000460.1:0-6631 GCA_964556105.1 uncultured Enterobacterales bacterium
CCGCGCGCGGCTCGCTCCACGAGGTCCCTGTGCCTCCGCCCGTCGGCGGCGGGTCTGACGTGGTCGAGCAGCTGATGCGGGAGCGGGAGGAGCGGCTTTGATCACCGTGCTCGGACTGGACGTCGAGGGCGCATAGCCGCCCTCACCCCCCAAACAACGCCCCCACCTCAATCTGAAGTCCCCGCGCAACCTGGCTGCTCAGGACGCCGTCGCGCGTCACGATGACCGTCTCGTCGCCCAACACCTGCTCGATCTGCTGCAGATAGGGATCGGCGATCCAGTACTCCTGCACGCCAGCGTCTGCGTAGACCATGCGTTTGGTGATCCGGTCGTAGCTTCGCTTCATGGACAGCACCTCGACGACCAGATCGGGCACCAGGCGGAGCGGGGGCGGCGTGTGCGGGGAGAACCCGCCGAGGACCAGGAACACGTCCGGCTGCAGGACGCGTCCGGGCGCTAGCCGCAGGTCCAGCGGGGAGAGGCCGACGCTGGCGGGCGGGTGGAGGCGGGCCCAGGCGCGCACGGCGCTGGCGATCTCGAGGACGACGTGCTGGTGCAAGGCGGAAGGTGCGGGCGACAAGACGACCTCCCCGTCGATCAGCTCGAGGTGCTCCGAGCTCTCGGGGAGGTCATAGAATTCCTCCTCCGAGATCAGAGGAGACAGGCGCTGGACGGCGGCAGACATGGGCTCAGGATAGCGCAGCCTCCAGGGTGGAGCAAGATCCGCCGCCGCCGTGCTACGCTGGGGCTCGACCCCTTCGGAGGCGCCCATCTCCGCCGCCCTGCTCGCCCCCTGGAAGGCCGCCTGGCCGGCCGCGCTCGCCTGCTGGAGCCGGGTGGTGAAGCTGTCGGAGCCCCGCTGGTGCCTGTCGGCGGAGGAGGAGCGCAAGGAGGGCCTGAGCAGCAGCTTCGCGATGATCCGGCTGACGGACCACCAGGTGGTGATCAGCCTGCGGCAGGTGGACGCGCTGAAGCTCGCGATCTACGCGCCCGAGATCCTGGCCCACGAGATCGGCCACCACCTCTACGCCCCCGGCGACCTGAACGACCACGGGCGGCTGCTGGCGCGCATGCGGCGGGGCCTGCCCGGCCGGGAGAAGGAGGCGCCGCTCATCGCCAACCTGTACACGGATCTGCTGATCAACGACCGGCTCCAGCGGGTGGCCGAGCTGCGCATGCAGGAGGTATACCGCGCCATCCGGGCGCCCGCGGGCTCGCCGCTGTGGTGCTTCTACATGCGCATCTACGAGCAGCTCTGGGGCCTGACCCGCGGGACGCTCTCGCCGGTGCCAGACGCACCTGACCCCCTCTTCGAGCTGGACGCTGAGCTGGGCGCGCGCCTGGTGCGCGTGCACGGCAAAGACTGGCTCAGCGGAGGCGGGGCCTTCGCCGCGCTCTGTTTCCCCTACCTGGACAAGGACGAGGGCAAGGCCCGGGGGGTGCTGCTCCCCTTCCTGGACACCGGCGACGTGGGCGGCGACGAGATGCCGAGCGGTCTGGCCGAGCTGGACGACGAGGAGATCGCGGGCCCCCTGCACCCGCGCATGGACCGCCGCCTGAACGGGCTCCCCGACGAGCCTGATGTCGGCGCCGGCGCGTCCGAAGGCGGCGACCTCCCTCCGCCCGAGCGCAACCGTCCGCCCGCCGACTTCCGTGACCTGCTGCGCAGCATGGGCGTGAAGCTGTCGGACGAGGAGATCATCAGCCGCTACTACAAGGAGCTGGCCCTCCCTCACCTCGTCCGCTTCCCCGAGCGGGTGCTGCCGCGGGCCACCGATCCGCTGCCCGAGTCGCTCGAGCCCTGGGACGCCGGCAGCCCGACCGAGGAGCTGGACCTCTTCGAGAGCCTGCTTCAGAGCCCGATCATCGTGCCCGGCTACACCACGGTGCGGCGCATGTACGGCGTGACCGAGGGGCAGAGCCCCGAGCGCGATCCGGTCGACCTCTACCTGGGGGTGGACTGCTCGGGTTCGATGCGAAACCCGGCGCAGAACCTTTCTTATCCCATCGTGGCCGGCGCCATCATCACGCTGTCCGCCTTCCGGGCGGGGGCGCGGGTCAAGGCCGTGCTCTCCGGCGAGCCCGGCCGCTACACCGGCACGGAGGACTTCACCCGCGACGAGCGCGCCGTGCTGAACGTGCTGACCGGGTACCTGGGCACGGGCTACACCTTCGGCATCCCGCGGCTGGCCGAGACGTTTACCGAGGCGAAGCGGCCCCGGCCCACGCACATCCTCCTGGTCACGGACTCGGACATCTTCATGATGTTGGAGGGCAAGGACGGGGTGGTCGGCGGCAAAAAAGGCTGGGAGATCGCTGCGGAGTCGCTGGAGCGTGCCGGCGGTGGCGGGACCATGGTGCTGCACATGTCGCCCCAGCACTGTCTGGAGCAGCAGAAGCGCCTGCAGGCCCAGGGCTGGCACGTTCACTGCGTGAGCTCCGAGGCGGAGATGGTGGCCTTCGCCGCGGCCTTCGCGCGGCGTCACTATCAGGAGACCCCATGACGATCCCCGGTCCGAAGCTGGACGCGCTGCTCCACCGCCTGCTCTCGACCCCCGGCGATGTGCAGCTCGAGCCGCGCGCCGAGGGCAAGGCGGGGACGAGCGGCGTCGTCCACGTAGACGCCCTGGTGAGCGACACGCTGCGCTGGCTCGGGGGCCCGCCGCTCACGGAGGAGGAGGCCAGGGGTCTGCGCAACGGCCTCAACCCGCAGCAGATGGGGATGTTGAGGCTGGTGATGCTGGCCTGCTGGGTGCTTCACGATCCCGTCTTCCGCGGCCAGAAGGCGCTCGCGACGCCCGCGCGCGCCCTCCTGCTGGACGGCCTGCGCGGGCTCGCTGGCGTGGTGCGGCCCGAGCTGTGCGTGAGCGACCCGGATCGGCGCGAGGAGCTGGTGCGGCTGATCCTGGCGCGGCTGGACCTGCACCCGGCGGGCGAGAAGGAGCTCGCCGCGCGCGACCGGCTGATGGCGCTGGACAGCGTCGCGCGGGCGCGGGTGGCGCGCGAGGCGGCAGAGGCGGAGAAGCGGGCGCGCGCCGTCCGCGAGGCCGCCGCCAAGGCCGCCGCCGAGGCCGCCAGCAGCTACGGGAGGGAGTGATGCCCCGATCGATGGCGCTCTCCGATGATGAGCGGTTTCCGCTGATCCCCGAGGAAGGTCGTGGGCTGTTGCGCCGCCTGCGCCAGCACGCCCACGCCCCCATCTGGAACCTCGCCTGCGGGGATCGGCTGGACGCGGCCGGTCACGCGGCGCTCCAGCGGTGGGCGGCGGGGCTGCGGGCGGGCCCACCGGTCTGGGCCGCGGGCGCGCAGCCGGACTGGCTCTCCGCCTTCGCCGTCGCCGCTCAGGCTCGCGTGCCCTTTTACCGGTCGCGCGCGAGACCAGGCGCGCCGTGGGCCGAGATCCCCACCTCTCGCCGCGCCGATCTGGCCGGCGCGCCCTGGGCCTTCGTCCCCGACGATCAGCCGCTGGACGAGCTGCTGGTCTACCCCACCTCCGGCACCACCGGCCCCGCCTTCGAGGTGTACTCGCACCCCGTCGCCTCCAACGCCTGGCTGCCCTTCGTCTCCGCCGCCCTGGCGCGGGTCGGGATCACGCTGGAGGGCGGCCCCGACCGCGTCTCCCTGGCCTGCGTCCACGCCCAGCGGGGGACGTATACCTACCCGAGCCTGATGAGCTGGCTGGGCGGCGCCGGTTATGTGAAGGTGAACCTCGATCCCAGCCAGTGGCGCCAGCCCGGTGACGCCCTCGCCTTCCTCGACGACTGCGCGCCCGAGCTCTACGCGGGCGACCCCTACGCCTTCGCCGTCCTGGCCGAGCTGCCGCTCGCGCATCGGCCGAAGGCGCTCATCAGCGCGGCGACGGCCCTCACCCCGGGCTTCCGCGCCTGGCTCGAGGCGCGCTTCCAGGCGCCGGTCCTGGACATGTACTCGCTGACCGAGGCGCGGATGGTGGCGGTCTCGAGCGGGGACGGCCACGAGATCCTGGCAAACGACATCTTTGTCGAGATACTGGACCCCCAGGCGGACCGACCGGTCGCGCCGGGACAACGGGGCGAGATCGTCGTCAGCGGCGGGAACAACCCCTTCCTGCCGCTGCTGCGCTACCGCACGGGCGACTTCGGCCGCCTGGAGCACGCCCCCGACCGCGTCGTCCTGCGCGATCTCGAGGGCCGCCCGCCGGTCTGCCTGCTGGACGCGGACGGCGGCATCGTCAACACCATCGACGTCTCCCGCGCGCTCTCGCCGCTGGCCCTCGCCCGCTTCCACCTGCACCAGCGCGAGGACCGCGCGCTTCGGCTGGCCTATGACGGCCCGGTGGAGCCGGCCTCCGTGAGGCTGGCGGTCTCGGGGCTCTTCGGCGCGCTGCCCTTGCAGGTGGTGCCCGCCCTGGCGCCTCCAGATCCTGGCCAGAAGGTGCTGCAGTTCACCAGCCAGGTCGCGCCGCCCGCCTATGCCGCGGCGTTCGCGCCGGGCTGATCGGGGCGATCCAAAACAGCACGGCGCCCCGAGATGGGGGCGCCGGCTGAGGGTTGCCGGACGCGAGATGCGCGGCCGGCGTCAGGAACTACACCTCAGTAGGTGTCGTTGCCCGTCTCCATCGTGGCGTTGGTGTCCTTGTCGAGGGTGAACTGGGCGCGGGAGCCGTCGCCGTCCACGTCGATCTCACCGGTCACGCTGAACGAGTTGGCGCCGCCCGTGGAGTTGGCGATGTCGACCATGTAGGCGCCGCGGACGTCACCGTCAGGCTTCCAGGAGATGGTGTCGAAGCCGGGGGCGCCGCCGGTCGCGGGCCAGGGGAACTGCTGCTTGTCCACGCTGGTGTTGGCGCGGGGGGCCCAGGAGGCGGAGACGAAGGCGTCCTGAGCGGCCTCGTAGGCGAGCTCGGCGGTCTTGATGCCGTCGATGTTCGGGCTGACCTCGGCGCGCTTGGCGCGATACTGCATGGCGACGAAGTTCGGGATCGCGATGGCGGCGAGGATGCCGATGATGGCGACGACGATCATGAGCTCTACGAGGGTGAAGCCCTTCTTGCTGAACATGGGTGCCTCCAGGCGGTGTTTGAGTCCAGCCGGAGTCCCCGGCTCGGTCTGAGGTATTGCAACACCCGTGCCATGCCTCGTAAATGGGCTTGAATTCTTATAAACTAAGAACCATCTACATGGCGTTGTATATGATCAATATCGATTATTTAGGCATGAGAATTTCACCAAAATCTTGTTCAGTTCTCGAAAATTAGTGACCAATCGCGTCATGGGGCTGGTAGCGGGCGGGGCCCCTGTGTTCCTGTCCCCTCTCCCTCGTCTCGGCGTGCCCGATTCGACGAAAAGAGGCCCTGCGGTCGTTCCGCGCGCGGTCTGATCGTGTGACGTTTTTTGGCAGGCGGGTGCCCGAGGTGCCGTTCCTCGCGGCTGGCCGCCCTCGCGACCCGGGGCTCGCATGAGAGAGACGCTCCCCCACGGCCTCCTGCTCGGGAAGTTCCTCCCCCCGCACCGAGGACATCAGGTGCTGGTGGACTTCGCGCGCGCCTGCTGCGATCGCGTGACGGTCCTGGTCTGCACCCGAGGCCAGGACCCCATCCCCGGCGCGCTGCGCTACGCCTGGATGCGCACGATGTTCCCGGACTGCCGCGTCGTCCACGTCACCGAGGTGCTGCCGCAGGTGCCGGACGAGCATCCCGACTTCTGGGCCATCTGGCGGCGGGTGTGCCTCGAGGCGGCCGGTGAGCCCGTCGATGCCGTCTTCGCCAGCGAGGATTACGGGCAGCGCCTCGCCGACGAGCTGGGCGCCACCTTCTTTCCGGTAGACATCGCCCGCGCGCAGGTGCCCACCTCCGGCACCGCCGTGCGCCTGGACCCCATGGGCCGCTGGGACGAGCTGCCGGAGGTGGTGCGCCCCTACTTCCTGCGGCGGGTCTGCCTGTTCGGCCCGGAGTCCACGGGCAAGAGCACCCTGGCCTGTGATCTGGCGCGGCGCTACGGCACCTCCTTCGTCGCCGAGTACGCGCGCGGCCTGCTGGACCCGAAGCAGGGGCGCTGTGACCCCGACGACATCCCGAAGATCGCGCTCGGCCAGCGCGCGGCGGAGGAGGCGCTGTCGCGCCAGGCCCGTCGCCTGCTCTTCTGCGACACCGACGCGCTGACGACGACCATCTGGAGCGATCGCCTCTTCGGGGGCTGCCCGGACTGGATCCGCGCCGAGGCCCGGACCCGCCGCTACGACCTCACCCTCCTGCTGGACGTGGATGTGCCCTGGGTGGACGACCAGCAGCGTTACCTGCCCGACGAGCGCGAGGCCTTCTTCGCCCGCTGCGAGGCGGCGCTCCAGGCCCACCAGCGCCCCTACGTGGTCATCCGGGGGAGCTGGGAGGCGCGCTGGGAGGCGGCCTGTGAGGCGGTAGACGCGCTGCTCGCGCGCCCTGGTCTGGAGGCGGAGGATCCAAAAAACAGCACGGCGCCCCGAGATGGGGGCGCCGGCTGAGGGTCGCTGGGCGCGAGATGCGCGCCTCGCGTCAGGCTTCACACCTCAGTAGGTGTCGTTGCCCGTGTTCATCGTGGCGTTGGTGTCCTTGTCGAGCGAGAACTGGGCGCGGGAGCCGTCGCCGTCCACGTCGATCTCACCGGTCACGCTGAAC
>CAZKWG010000461.1:0-6625 GCA_964556105.1 uncultured Enterobacterales bacterium
GCTTCACGTACACGGTCTCGCCCGAGGCGCCCTCCCCCGCCTGGCGGAAGGTGGTGGAGGGCCTGCGCTGGTCGGGCGCCCCCCTGCGCGCGGGCGACCTCGTGCTGGAGATCGGCGCGGCCCCGGGCGGCGGCACCCTCGCCTTCCTGGAGCGCGGCGCCCGCGTGCTGGCCGTGGACACGAACCCGCTCGACCCGAGCCTGCTGGGGCGCCCCGGGCTCACCTGGCTGAAGCGCCCGGTCGGCGAGCTGCGCCACGAGGAGCTGCCCGCCGACCTGCGGTGGATCGCCTGCGACGCCAACATCGCCCCCGCCCACGCCGTCCGCGCCGTCCTGCGCCTGCTGCCCGCCGCGCCCGCGCTGCGCGGGCTGCTGCTGACCTTGAAGCTGAACGACGAGGCCGCCGTGGCCAGCCTGCCCCAGCGTCTGGATCAGCTCCGCGCGGCCGGCGTGCGGCGCGTGCGCGGCGTGCAGCTCCCGGCGAACCGGCGCGAGCTGTTCGTGGTGGGGGAGCTGGGGGCGTGGTGATGGGGGGAGGGAGTCGGTTGGTGAGATCGGCAAAGGCCATGTCCCAACGCCTCTCAGCGTAGCTCCATCCTCCCCAGCATCCCGCCTCCCAGCCCCAGCGCGATGGCCGCGACGACGCCCGCCACCCCGATCCCACTCAACGCGACGAGCATCGCGTCCGATCCCAGCCAGATCAGGTTGGCCGGCATCACCACGCCCTCCGCCAGGCCCGGCCGCGACGTGAACAGATCGGGCCGGTACAGATAGATCGAGGTCGGCAGCAGCGGCGTGAGCCAGAGCGCGAACGCGACCAGCAAGGCCTGAAAGCCGTCCGTGACGCGGACATAGACGAGGCTGGCCACGGCGAGCTGAACCAGGGTGATCGCCGTCACGCCCAGGCTGGTCGCGAAGCCGATGGAGGCGCTGACCTGGCCACCTGCATACGGCACCATCGCCAGCGCGCAGGCCGCCGACAGCAGCGTCCCCAACACGAGGGTCGATGCCAGCGCCGGCAGCGTGCGCGCGGCCAGGAAGGTGGTGGGCGAGACGGGCTTGCTGAGCAGGAGGTCGAGCTGGCGCTCCTCGCGCGGCGTGACGATGACGGCCGCGAGCTGGCTGACGCCGACGAAGAAGAGCACGGTGCTCACCGCCAGCAGGTCGTTCAACAGCATCACCGGCCCCAGCCCGTCGAGGTGGTAGCTGCGCCCCAGCAGCGCGATCGCGCTCTCCGGGACGCGCGGCATGATCCACTGGGAGGCGCCGATCAGCGCGAGCCCGAAGAGCAGCCCGAACAGCGGAGCGGGTCCGAGGCCCGCGCGGAGCTCGGCTTGAACGTAGCGGGTCATCTCAGGCCTCCAGACGACGCGCGGCGAGCGCGCCCACGCCGAGGGTGGCGGCGACCATGGCGATGAGCGCGGCCATCGGCGGCAGGATGTACGCCGGCCGCAGATCGTCGAGGTGGACGAGGGCCTGGACGCCCAGGGCCATGGGGTTCCAGCGCGCGAAGGAATTCCACTCCGGGTTGTAGATGCCCGCGAAGGCCGCCCCCACCAGGACCAGCAGGCAGAGCACGCTGGCCAGCATCGCCGGCCCGCGCCGCCCAATCAGCACGCCCATCGTCGCGGCCAGCCCGGTGGCGAAGAGGGCGGCCCAGAGGTGCAGGGACATGGAGACCAGGAAGGGCGTCGCCCGAAACCCAGGGACCATGGCAGAGAACCAGACCAGGCCCACGGCGTGCGCGCCCAGGTAGAGGATCGCCGTCACGCCCAGGGCGCTGCCAGCTCGAACCAGGAAATAGCGCTCTTTGGAGAGCGGTTTGCTCCAGTACAGCGGCAGCTCGCGCAGCTCGCGCTCGCGCACCACCACCCCGCCCGCCAGCACCACGCCCAGGATGGCCAGCAGCTTGTTCATCGCCACGTCCGTCCAGAGGTAGAGGAAGATCGCGTTCGGGTCGGCGGTGCCGAACCAGCCCGCCACCGCCGCCGCGACGTGCTCGGGCGGGCGGGAGAGCAGGGCGGGCATCCCCAGCAGGGCGTACGCGTACATCGCCACGGCCAACCAGATCTTTCGCTCGCCCAGGGCCGCCGCCAGGTCGAGGCGCAGGAGCCGGCTCACGCCGCCGCCTCGCGGGCCAACGTCAGGTAGAGCGCGTCCATGCTGGCCACGCCGCGCGCCGCCTTCAGCGCCGCCGCCTCGCCCGCCGCCACCAGCCGCCCCTGATGCAGGATGGCGACCCGGTCGCAGAGGGTCTCGACGTCGGACAGGATGTGCGAGGAGAAGAGGACGGTGACCCCGTGAGCGACGGACTGCTCGCGCAGCAGCTCCAGCAGCTCGTGGCGGCCGATGGGGTCGAGCCCGCTGGTCGGCTCGTCGAGGAGGAGCACGCGCGGCGCGTTGATCAGCGCCTGGGCGAGCCCCACCTTCTGTGCCATGCCGGTGGAGAAGCCGCGCAGCTTTCGGTCGGCCGCCGCGCGCAGGCCGAAGCGGTCCAGCAGGGCGTCCGTCCGCGCCTCCGCCAGCGCGACGGGGAGATCGAACATCGCGGCGATGTAGCGTAGGAACTGCCGCGCCGTCTGGTCGGCGGGCAGCGCGTAGCTGGCGGGGAGGAAGCCGCACAGCCGCCGCACGGCCAGCGTCTCCTGCACCACGTCGTGCCCGAGCACCCGGGCGCGCCCGCCGCTGGGCGGCGTCAGCCCCAGCAGCATGCGCAGCGTCGTCGTCTTGCCCGCGCCGTTGTGCCCCATGAAGCCGAAGATCTCCCCCGGCGCTACCCGGAAGCTCAGATCGCGCACCGCCGGCACGCGGGCGCCGCCGCGACCGAAGTCCTTGCTCAGGCTGTCCAGCTCGATGGCCGCTTCCATGTTCACCTCGCCGCGAATTCCGGGGCGCGGATGCCCGCGATGAAGATCTCGATGATCGTGTCCATCAGCCGGGCGCGGTCGATCCGCCCGACCGTGCTGCGCTCGCCCGAGAGGTGGATGGCGCGCAGCGAGGCCAGCGCGTAGGGCAGCGCCTCGCGGTCCAGGTCGGGGCGGATCTCGCCCGCCGCCACGCCCTCCTCCACCCAGGCCCGCAGCATCGCGACCTGGCCGTCGGCCTTCGCCTGCTGGTCGGGCGCGTCCACCAGCCCGCGCAGCATGGAGAAGGTCGGGTCTTCCTCGGCCAGCCGCTCGAACAGCGGCTCGCGCTCCATCTCGCGAAAGGTGAAGCGCAGGGTGGCGCGGAGCCGCGCCAGCGGGCCCGGCACGGAGAGGACCTCGGCCAGGAAGCGCGCCTCCACGGCGGCGAGCACCTCCTTCGCCACCTCGGCCAGCAGCGCCTCCTTGCTCTCGAACTCCAGGTAGAGCGCGCCCTTGGCGCAGCCCGCCTCCAGCGCGATCTCGTCGAGGCGCGTGGCGCGGAAGCCGGCGCGGGAGAAATGCTGACGGGCGACGTCCAGCACGCGGCGGCGGCGTCCGGGGTCACGGGGCGTGGGGCGAGCGGGGGTGCGCATGTTGACTCAACTATACCTGTTGAGTCATTTCAGTCAAGTCGAGGGCACATCCAGCGCCCGGTAGACCATCGGCCGCCGCGGATCCGGCCGGATCACCTCGAAGCCCTCCGAGAGATAAAGGGCGAGCGGACCCGTGAACTGCTCACCTTCGGACTCCAGGTGCTCGCCCGCGGCGCGCGCGACCACCGACCGGAAGCCGCGGCGGGAGAGCTCGGCGAGGGCCTCGCGCAGCATGGCGCGCCCCAGCCCCTGGCGCCGATGACCGGCCGCGACCAGGAAGCAGACGATCGCCGCCTGATCCGGGGCGCCGCAGCGGCCGCCGTCCAGCGCGGGCTGGCGGTCGAAGCGGGTGCCGCGCGGGGTACAGAAGCGTGGCCCGGGGCCGAAGTGCAGCCAGCCCGCCGTCTCGCCGCCGCGCCGGGCCAGCAGGCCGTCCACCTGGCCGGCGCGGATCTTCTCCGCCATCACCCCGCGGTTCTCGCCGCTGGCGCAGGCGCTGTCCCAGGCGGCGTCGCCGTGATCCGGGGCGCGCACCTCGCCAAACAGGAAGACGCGGCAGTAGCAGCCGCCCCACTCCCGGTTGTCGGCGAAGGCGGGGCCGTCCATGAAGCTCAGCCAGGTGTCGAGGTGCTCGGGCCGCAGCGGCTCGAAGGAGAAGGGGAGGGAGGACGTGCTCATACAGACACCTTAGAAGATTCTTTCGAAAAAGTCGGCCCCTCTGTCGATCCCCGCCGCGCTCGTTCGACGCCTGATCAGCGCGGGTGCTCGATCGGACCACCCGCGGTAAACCCCCCTCACGAGACCCCAAGGAGACACGCCGATGCGATTCATGGTGATCATGTACCCGGGCCCCAGCGCCGAGGCCGAGACCCTCCCCGATCCCGCGACGATGGAGCAGAAGCTGGCGGCGATGGGCGCGTTCAACGAGGAGCTGGTCAACGCCGGCGTGATCCTGGCCGGCGAGGGCCTGCACCCGAGCCGCGCGGGCGCCCGCGTCCGCTGGTCTGGCGGCCAGCCCATCGTCAGCGACGGCCCCTTCACCGAGGCCCGCGAGATCGTCGGCGGTTTCTGGCTCTGGCAGTGCAAGTCCCGCGAGGAGGCCATCGCCTGGGCCACCCGCATCCCGGCCGACGACGACCAGATGATCGAGATCCGCCGCGTGTTCGAGGCCGAGGACTTCGGCGAGGGCTTCACGCCGGAGCTGCGCGAGGCCGAGGATCGGATGCGCGACCAGATCGCCGAGCAGGCCGCGAAGCGCTGAGGCGCGCCGCTCGGCGCCGGCGCGCAGGCGGGCTATCGGGAGATCGTGACGGATCGCCCTCCCCATCGCCCTGTCCTGCCCGGTGCCGCCAGCGCAGACGACGCCGGGCGACGCGCCATCGACGCCGTCTGGCGTATCGAGTCGGCCCGCCTCATCGCCGGGCTGGCCCGCTTCACCGGCGATCTCGGCCAGGCCGAGGATCTCGCCCAGACCGCGCTGCTCGCCGCGCTGGAGCAGTGGCCGATCGACGGCGTCCCCCGCAACCCTGGCGCCTGGCTGATGACCGCCGCCAAACGTCGGGCCATCGACGGCTGGCGGCGCGAGCAGCGCCTGGACCGCACCCGCGAGGCGCTGAGCTACACCCAGGCCCAGACCACGACGCCCGCGCCGGAGGCGGATCAGGGCGACGATCTGCTCCGCCTCATCTTCATCGCCTGCCACCCCGTGCTCTCGCCGGAGGCCCGCGTCGCCCTGACCCTGCGCCTGCTCGGCGGCCTGAGCACGGTGGAGATCGCCCGCGCCTTCCTCGTCTCCGAGCCCACCGTCGCGCAGCGCATCGTCCGGGCGAAGCGCGCGCTGTCCGAGCAGAAGGTCCCCTTCGAGGTGCCCTCGGGCGAGGATCGCGCCGCCCGTCTGAGCTCGGTGCTGGACGTGATCTACCTGGTCTTCAACGAGGGCTACGCCGCCACCGCCGGCGACGACTGGATGCGCCCCGCGCTGTGCGAGGAGGCCCTGCGCCTGGGCCGCGTGCTGGCGGCCCTGACGCCCGAGGAGCCCGAGGTGCACGGCCTCGTCGCGCTGATGGAGATCCAGGCCTCCCGCGCCGCCGCGCGCACGGGCCCCGCGGGCGAGCCCATCCTGCTGCTCGACCAGAACCGCGCGCGCTGGGACCAGCTCCTGATCCGCCGCGGGTTGACGGCGTTGAACCGCGCCCTGACGCTGGGCGCTCCCGCCGGACCCTATGTGCTCCAAGCGGCGATCGCCGCCTGCCACGCCCGCGCCCGCGCCGCCGATCAGACCGACTGGCCGCGCATCGTCGCGCTCTATGACGCGCTCCTTCGGATCAGCCCCTCGCCCGTCGTCGCGCTCAACCGCGCCGTCGCCGTCTCCTTCGCCAGCGGACCTGAGGCCGGGCTCGTGGAGGTGGACGCGCTGGTCAAGGAGGGCACGCTGCGTGGCTACCACCTGCTGCCCAGCGTGCGCGGTGATCTGCTGGCGAGGCTGGGGCGGAGGGTAGAAGCTGAGGTGGAGTTTTCGATGGCTGCTGCGCTGACGCAGAACCAGCGGGAGCGCGCGCTGCTCCTGGCGCGGGCGGCGAGGTGTGGGGGTTGAGGGTCGTGAGGATCTGGTTCCAGGTATCTTGATCATGTGCCAGGTATCTTGATCATTGATCAGGTGCCACGTATCTTGATCATGTCGGCTTGCCCTCGTGCTGCACCCTCGCAGAAGGCAGACGCGGATGTGGCAGGTTCGCGAGCCTTCGGTGAGAGAAGGATTACAAAGACCATAAAAAATCGGCGTTATATTTTTACTTTAGCTAGATCAGTATACATGGTACCTGATCAATGATCAAGATACCTGGCACCTAATCGGCACCTAATCGCTAATCAGCAGCGGCCTCCGACACGCGCCAACGTACACCGGGCCCCTCCACGCCCCCAAACCCTCACCCCATCGCCGCCCACGCCTGGTCTCCAGCCAGCGCCCCCACCCGCGTCCGCACCAGCCAGTCCTCCAGCGCCGCGCCATCAGCCTCCATCGGCAAGACCGA
Organism: uncultured Enterobacterales bacterium; assembly: GCA_964556105.1. Taxonomy (GTDB): domain Bacteria; phylum Myxococcota_A; class UBA796; order UBA796; family CAZKWG01; genus CAZKWG01. Next base: position 6,531 of record CAZKWG010000461.1, read on the forward strand.
CCCCTCGACCGCCGCGTCCAACGCCGCCAACGCGCGCGCAGCCAGGCTCCGCGCGGCGTCCAGTGCCGAGGCCTCCAGCGGGGTGCGCTCGCCGG
>CAZKWG010000462.1:0-6595 GCA_964556105.1 uncultured Enterobacterales bacterium
CCGGCCCGCCCGACCCGCGCGACCCCGCTGCTCTGGTGGGCCCTCGCGATCTTCCTCGTGGTCGGCGCGGGGGGGTTGGGGACGCGCTTCGGCGCGAGGGGGCGCACCGAGGCGCCCGTTCGGGATCCCGCGGCCCTCGCGCCCGTCCAGGCCTCGGCGCTCGAGCTGGCGCCCGCCACGCTCCCTGAGCCGGTCGTCGCCGGTCCCACGCCCGTCTCGCCCCCGGAGCCGGTCGTCGCGGAGACCGCGCCCGCCGCGCCTCCCGAGCGCTCGCCGCGCGCGCCCGCGCCAACGTCTACGCGGGCGAAGGGCCCGATGGTCGGCGTGTCTCAGGCGCGTCAGGCGGAGCCCGCGACCGCCTCTGTGGCGCCGATCGCCGCCCCGGCGCCCTCGCCCATCGCCGTGGTCTTCACGACGCCGGCGCCGCCGGAGCAGACGGCTGCGGTCGAGCGCGCCCCGCCTGCCGCCGCCGCCCGCCTGACCGACCTCTCCGTCTCGGTCTCGCGGGGCAAGGTGGTCCTCGACGGTCGGCTGGAGGGGGCGGTCAGCCGGCCGCTCGGCTTCCTCGTCGAGGACGGCGAGCGCTGCGAGTACCGGCTGAAGATGGCGAACACAGGCTCCGATCTCGGCTTCGAGCGCCTGCCCATCGCGTCGGAGGTGGCGCAGGGCGTCTCCGTCTCGAGGTCCGGTGACGGGATCGCGCTGCTGGTCCGCTGCGCGCCGGGAGAGACCAAGGTCTCGCTCTCGACCTCGCCGGGCGGCTTCTCGTTGACGCTGCTCACCCCGCAGGCGAGCGCGACGGCCCTCAAATGAGGCTCGCCTGAACGGCTGAGCGGGCTATTCTGCGGACGGAGCCTCATGTCCGCGTCGTCCACCTACTCCTCCGCCTCCGAGATCACGCAGGACGACCTGCTCGATCCGACGCGCAGCGAGGACACGCCCGCCACCTCCCCGAGGATCTTCGGGCGTTACGAGGTGATCGGCCTGCTGGGCGCAGGAGGGATGGGCCACGTCTACAAGGTGCGCGACACCGCGCTGGACGAGGTGGTCGCGCTCAAGGCCCTCAACGCCGAGCGGGTGGCGGTGGTGGGCTTGATGGCGCGCTTCCGCGCTGAGGTGAAGCTGGCCCGGCGAGTGCTGCACCCGAACGTCGTGCGCACCTTCGATCTCGGCGAGCACGAGGGCGAGGCCTTCCTCACGATGGAGTACGTACCCGGCCGCAGCCTGCGGAGGGTGCTGGCCGAGGATGGGCCGCTGGCGGCGGATCGTGCGCTCTCCCTGTTCCGCCAGGCGGCGCAGGGCATCCGCGCGGCGCATCAGGCGGGCGTGCTGCACTGCGACATCAAGCCGGACAATCTCCTGGTGACCGCCGAGGGGCGGCTGGTGATCGCCGACTTTGGGGTGGCGCGCGCGCTGGGTGGGCAGCGGGGGCTGCCGGTGGGGACGCCCGCCTACGCCGCGCCGGAGCAGCTCATCGGCGCGCCCCTCGAGCCACGCGCCGATATTTATGGCCTCGGGGCTGCCTTTTACGAGCTGCTCTCTGGGCGGCGGGCCCGGCAGGGCGACGTGGACCTCGGTCAGCTCTCCAACACCCTGCATGCGACGGCCGATCCTGGGCCTCTGGCGCGGGTTCCCGACGCGCTGGCCGTGGTGGTGTTGCGCTGCCTGGCCCCGGCCCTGGAGGACCGCTTCCCCGATGTGGACGCGCTGCTCAGCGCGCTGGACCGCGTCTCCGTCACCAGCGCGCTGCGTGGCGATCGGCTGGAGCCGCGCGCGGTGCCGTTCAGCGGCGCGCATGCGCTGGCGGTGTTGCCGCTGCGCGCCGAGGGGCTGGGGGCCGAGCAGGCCATGGCCCTCACCGAGGAGCTGATCGACGCGCTGACGGCGACCCGCGGGCTGCGCGTGCGCCCGCTCTCCAGCGTCCTCAGCGTGGGGCCGGAGGATCCTCAGGCGGCCGGTCGCCTCCTCGGCGTGGGCGTGGTCGTCACCGGGCGGGTCCAGCAGGAGGGAGGCGAGCTGCGGCTCCGGATCCGCGTGATCACGGTGAGCGACGGCTTCCAGATCTGGGCCACGCGCGTGAACCGCCCCCTCGCCGAGTCGCTGGCCGCCATGGACCAGGTGGCGCGCGGGATCGGCGAGGCGCTCACCGTAGACGTGCCGGAGCGCTCCAGCGGCGCGCTGCCCCCCGCCGTGCTCGATCTCTACCTTCGAGGCCGCACGGCCATGCGCACCGGCTGGGACCGCGGCACGCAGCGCGCCGTCGCGCTCTTCGAGGAGGCGCTGCGCGAGGTCCCCGATGACCTCCGGCTGCTCAGCTCGGCGGCCATGGCCGTCGCGCGCGACACCTTCTATGACGCCGGGGGACCGGAGGTCCGAGCGCAGATGTTGGGTCGGGCCGCGACGCTGGCGGAGCAGGCGCTGGCCCAGGACGCGGAGTCGGGCGAGGCCTGGACGGCGATGGCGCATGTCCGCCTCTACCGCGGCGACTACCCGGGGGCCGCCGCTGCGCTCCAGCGCGCCGTGCGGCTCAGCCCGGGCACGGCGCGCGCCCAGCAGATGCTCGGAAACATGATGTTGGAGGCTGATCTCATCGCGGAAGCCCTCCCTCATCTTCGCGCGGCCTTGAACCTCGACCCCACCAGCCACCTCTCGCGCATGGACCTCGCCCGCGGTCACGCTCTGCTCGGCGAGCTGGAGATGGCCCTCCCGCTGCTGGAGCCCATGGCCGCGGACACCGTCGAGGCGCGCCTGCTGCTGGGCACGCTCAAGGAGCGCCTCGGCGTCTGGAGCCCGGAGCTCGTGCCGGAGAGCCCGCTGCTGCCGGAGCCTCAGAACCCTCAGGGGCGGGCGCTCTATGAGGTGATCAGCGCCTGGCGCGCGGCCCGTCGCGGCGAGGCGCCCGCGGGCGACATGCGGGATCGCATCCTGAACCAGGCCGCTCGTCTGCACCCGCTGGTGCGCGTCGTCCGCACCCAGTACATGGCCGAGCTCGTCGCCGCCCTCGGACAGCACGATCTGGCCATCTTCGCCGTAGAGCGCTCGATCGAGGCGGGGCTGCACGATCTGGCCTGGATGGACCGCAGCCCGCCCCTCGCCGCGCTGCGGGCGCGCCCAGACTGGACGGCGCTGCGGCAGGTGGTGTGGCGCCGCTCCCGCGCCGTGCGCGGCGCGCTCAACTACGAATGAATTAGTAGGGGCTCTCGGTCAGCCACGCGCGCGCATCGTGGTGCTCCTCATGGCACTCGCCGGTGCAGGTCTCGGCCGTGGCGTCCCAGGTGATCGTGCCCACGGGCTGAATGGAGACCGCGCCGTCTACGTGCAGCGAGACGTTGACGATGGGCTCCCATTTGTCCACCACCCGCTTGTGGCAGTCGCCGCACTCGAAGCCCTCCCCCAGCGACAGGTGCGTGTCGTGGGCCCCGCTCATGGTGGACCAGCCGGCGCTGCCGCTCTCCTCGTGGGGATGGCAGCTCACGCAGTCGTCGACGCTGTCGGTGATGGTGATGGATCCGTTGTCGCCCTGGCCGTTCCCGTGGCAGTAGAGCTCGCTGCAGGTGGCGCCGTCCCATGCGGCGTTCGGGGAGAGGCCGCCGGAGAAGTCCAGCTCGGCGGCGCCCGGCGTGGCGTCGTCCACGAAGAGGTGCCCTGGCGTGAGGATGTCGGTGGGCACGCTGTGGCAGGTCGTGCAGGCGAAGGCGTCCTTGTAGGCGGTCGTGCTGAGGTGGACCGTGTGGTGCGGGAAGGAGGTCAGGGCGCTGTCGGTCTCGCCGTCGATGTCCCGCGGCGGGGCGCCGTCGGCGCTCTCCGTGCCGCCATGGCAGAAGGTGCAGTCCGTCCGCCAGCCGTCTTCGTGGCAGGTGTCGCAGGAGGTGGCCCCCACCTCGCCCGTGAGATCGGCGCCATGGCAGTCCGTGCAGGCCTGCACTCCCAGCTTCGCCTCCAGCCCGTGCGCGTCCGGCGAGGCGAAGCCGTCCGGGTGGTAGCGGGTCTCGCCTTCGCCCTCTCCCTCGCCCTCGCCGGCGGGCTTGCCGAAGAGGGTGTCGTCACAGCCGAGGGTGAGCGTGAGCAGCAGCCAGCGAGCTCGCATGGGGGGCGCCTCCAGGGGGAGGATAGCAGGGGCATCACGGCGCGTGCGTGATACAGTGCGATCAGGAGGTCCACTCATGCTTGCAGCCGCGTCCGCCCGACCCGCGCAGGCCGTGCCCGTTCACTACCCCGACTCGGATGGCTTGCCGATGTCCGACAACACCTTGCAGTTCCGCTGGATCGTCACGCTGAAGGAGAACCTCGAGGTGTTGTTGCCGGATTTTGTCGGTGGCAATCTTCTCTGGTACCCCATCGAGGGCGACAACAAGACCCGCCTCGCGCCCGACGTGCTGGTGGCCGTGGGGAGGCCCAAGGGCGAGCGAGGGAGCTATCGCCAGTGGGAAGAGGGTGGCGTCGCCCCGCAGGTCGTCTTCGAGGTGCTCTCACCGGGCAACACGCTGCCGGAGATGGTCCGGAAGTTCAGCCTCTACGACCGCTTCGGTGTGGAGGAGTACTACGTCTACGACCCGGACGCGAACGTCCTCAGCGGCTACCTCCGGCGCGCGGACAGGCTCGTCGAGATCGAGGAGATCGAGGGCTGGCAGAGCCCGCGCCTGGGGATCCGCTTTCAGCCGGGAGACGAGCTGGTCATCCTGAACCCCGACGGTCGGCCTTTTCTGACCTTTCAGGAGATGTTCGCCAGGATGACCACCGCGACCCAGCGCGCGGACGAGGAGCGGCAGCGCGCGGACGAGGAGCGGCGGCGCGCGGACACGCTGGCGGCGCGGCTGCGCGCGCTGGGCGTCGAGCTCTGAGCGCGGGCTCCCGCCGCGCGGCGGAATAAGAGGCTCGGATGGAGATCCGAGCCTACGCCGAGCAGGTGCTCTTCGGGGAGTCGCTGGCCGACAAGCTGGCGTTGCCCGGGCTGCTGACCGATCACGCGCCGGGCTCGCCCATCGCCCAGCCGGACGCGCCCGCCCGATCAGCCGCGCTGCGCTTCGCCGGATCGCGCGGCCCGCGGGCGCCGATGCCGCGTCCGCGGGAGCTGGTGGACCCGGCCGCGCGCGGGGTGCTGCTGCACACCTTCGCCAACCATGAGCTGCTGGCGATGGAGCTGATGGCGCTCTTCCTGCTGCGCTGCACGGACGCGCCGACCTCCTTCCGGCGCGGGCTGGCCCACATTCTCAGCGAGGAGCAGGTCCACCTCCAGTTGTACCTCGACCGCATGGCCGCCCACGGGCTCGCGCTGGGCGCGCAGCCGGTCAACCGCTTCCTCTGGGACTGCGTCGCCCCCTGCACCGAGATCGCCGACTTCACGGCGCGCATGGGCCTGACCTTCGAGGCGGCGAACCTCGACCACGCGCTGGACTGGGGAGAGGCCCTGCGCGCGGCGGGGGACCCGGAGAGCGCCGCCGTGCTGGATCGCGTGTATCAGGATGAGATCCGGCATGTTCAGCACGCCCGCGCCTGGTTTCAGCGCGGTCTGCCCCCTGGCGCCGACCTGTGGAGCGCCTGGACGGAGCGCCTGACGATGCCGCTGAGCCCGGAGCGCGCCCGCGGGAGGCTGATCTCCACCGAGGCGCGGCTGGCCTGCGGCTTCGACGAGGGCTTCGTCGAGAAGCTGGCCCTCTACGCCTGCTCCAAGGGGCGCGCGCCGACCGTGCGCCTCTTCAACCCCGACGCCGAGGCGCAGGTGGCCTCGGGTGATCCGGCCTTCGCGCCGGCCGGGGTCGGAAGCGCGCTCTGCTGGGATCTGGACCTGCTCCCGGCGCAGATCGCCAGCCGGGACGACGTGGTGGTGGCGCGCCGCCCGCCGCGCCTGGAATTCCTCAAGCAGCTCCAGCGCGCGGGTCTGAGCCTGCCGCAGATCGTGGTGGCCCCGGACCTCGGGCGCCTCGGAGAGACCGAGCTCGCCGGGCGCAAGCTCTCCGGCGTCGATCCCTGGGGCTGGAGCCCGGCCAGCGCCGCCTGGGTCGCGCCGCTGCTGTCTCAGGTGGGGGGCCCGCCGCCCGCCGGCTGGAGCGCGGAGCGCCGCCCGCTGTACAGCAAGGGCATGGCGGCCTCGCTGCTGCGCACGTTTCTTCAGGAGCACGCCACAGACGCCGGTCTCTGCCCACTGGAGCTGGCCGGCGAGCCCTGCGCGGACCTCTCCGCGGTGGAGCGCGCGTTTGACGACCTGCAGGCGGCGGGTCACGCCCAGGTCCTGGTCAAGGCGCCCTTCGGCACGGCGGGGCGCGGGTCGCGGCGCATGCGCGCGCTCGGGCCGCTGGAGCGCCGCTGGCTGGAGGGCGCGCTCTCCCAGGACGCGCCGGTGGTGGTGCAACCCTGGCTGGATCGGGTCCTCGACCTCTCCTTCCACCTGGACGTCGGCCCTGGGGGCGAGACCCGCTATCGGGGCGTCTCCCGCTTCTTCACGAACCCCCTCGGCCGCTACCTGGGGACCTGGGTGGGTCCCAACTTTGGTCCGGTAGAGCAGGGGATCACCCGCTTTCTGCATCAAGAGAGCCGCGATCGGCGCTGGCTGCAGCGCGTCGCGGAGGCCGTCTGCGCCCGGGTCGGCGAGGCGGCG
>CAZKWG010000463.1:0-6595 GCA_964556105.1 uncultured Enterobacterales bacterium
TGACCTGGAAGGGCCACACCGCGTGATCGTGCTCGCGGTTCTCGTCGAACTCGAAGCGGGTGCCGAAGCGCTCGACCTGGGCGCGCTTGCGCTCCATCAGCTCGGGGCCCTGGATCCCCTCGGGGAAGCCCGGGTAGTTCTCGACCTCGGTGGTGATCGTGAGCTGTCCGCCGGGCTGGAGGCCGTCCATCACCAGGGGCTCGAGGTTGGCGCGCGCGGCGTAGAGGGCGGCGGCGAGGCCCGCCGGGCCGGAGCCGAAGATGACGACGTTCTCAGGGTTCTCTTGAGTCCCGCGGGTCGCGGTGGTGCTGGCGTCGGTCGACACGATCGGCTCCTGGGGCAGATTGGGGGCAACGTTATAACCACCTCGGGGCGCGGGATAAGGGGCCTCGGCGAGGCGCGCGTGGGGCAGTGGGCAGGCATCGGAGCCGTCATTCGAGAAGAGGCGAAGGACCTCGGCTTCAGCCATGTCCGCTTCGCGTCGGCCGCGGGGGCGCCGGGCATCGAGGCCTATGACGCCTTCCTCCGCGAGGAGCGCCAGGGCACGATGGGCTGGATGGTGGAGAGCCGGCCGCCGCGCGCCGATCCGCGCCTGCTGCTGCCCGCGGCGCGGAGCGCGGTGGTGCTCGGGGTGGACTATCGCTGGCCGCGCCCGCCCGATCCCGGCGGGATGACCGGAAAGGTGGCCTCCTATGCCTGGGGGCGCGATTACCACAACCTGGTCGGCAAGCGCATCCGCCGCCTGCAGGGCCGGCTGAACCGGCGCTACCCGGGCTTCCGCTCCTACTGCGGCGTGGACAACCGGCCCCTCATCGAGCGGGCCTGGGCCGAGCGCGCCGGCCTGGGCTACATCGGCAAGAACGCCTGCGTGATCCTGCCCAGCGCGGGGTCCTACCTCTTCCTGGCCGTGATGCTCACCGATCAGGAGCTCGAGCCCGATCTGCCCATCGGTGACTTCTGCGGGCGCTGCCGCCGCTGCCTGGACGTCTGCCCGACGCAGGCGTTCACCGCCGCCGGGCAGCTCGACGCCCGGCGCTGCATCTCCTACCTGAGCATCGAGCACGACGGCGAGATTCCTGAACAGTTTCGAGCACTTATGGGGCGCTGGGTCTTCGGCTGCGATGACTGCCAGGAGGTCTGTCCCCACAACCACGCGCCGCCGCGCTCCGCCGAGGTCGATCTCTCGCCGCGCCCCGACCACGCCTGGCTCGACCTCCCCGAGCTCCTGCTGACGCCCGACGAGGCCCTGCTGAGCCGCTTTCAGGGCAGCCCCATCCGCCGCGCCTGTCCGGAACGGCTCAAACGAAACGCCGCGGTAGCGCTGGGGAATCTGGGCGATCCCGCCGCGCGCCCTGCCCTGGAGCACGCGCGCTCCCACCCTGACGCGGCCGTGCGCTCCCACGCCGAGTGGGCCCTCGACCGGCTCTGAGGGGCCGCCGGAGCGCCGTTCAGGCCAGGGGGCGCGGCTCGGACAGCAGGGTGCGGATCTTGCGCAACAGGGCGTTGTTCGCCGCGAGGACGCCGCTGGGCAGCCATTGCGGCCGGGGCGGGACGTCGCCGCGGGGGTGGTCGTTGATCTGGAACCAGGGCAGGGAGCCCGCCGCCGCCGCGTGGAGCATCCGCATGGCGTGGCGCGTCTCGCCGGGCTGGGCGTGGTCGAGCTCCGCCTGCAGGCGCACGTAGGGGCAGCGCATGGCGCCGACGTGGCGCACCGCCTCGCGCGGGCGCCACCAGGTCTCGTCCTCCATCGAGTGGCCGAGCGCGGGCGTCATGATCTTCCCGCCCGAGGTGATGATCTCGCGATCGCAGGGGCCCTCCCAGTCGATGAGCCAGGCGGCCTCGGCCCCGCCCGCCACGGCGCCTACGGCCATCGCCACGCCGAGCGAGATGGCGACCACGCCGATGCGGGTGGGATCCACGTCCGGGCGCTCCGCCAGGTAGCGGATGGCGGTGGCCACGTCGTCCTGGTGCTCGGGGCCGCCCATGTCCTCTTCGCCCCAGCTCTCGCCGCGGCCGGCCGGGTCGAAGTGCAGGGCCAGGCAGCCCAGGCGCGCGACCTCGTCCGCGCTCACGGGCGGCGCGAGGCTGTCGAAGATGGTCCCGGGGTGGTCGATCCCCGGGCAGAGCACCACGGCGGGCAGGCGCCCGCTGGCGTCGTCCGGGCGGTGAAGGTGGGCGTCGATCTGATAGCCGGCCAGCGAGCGCAGGCGCAGCGGCTCCTCGCGCACAGAGACGCCCTTGTGGGCGCGCACTTTACGGATCGCGTTGGCGATCCTGCGATCTGCGGCGGCGGCGATCGCCCTGCGCGACACGGTCACGGCGTTCCCCCTGGCTGCACGTCTGCACATAACCGCCCCGCGGCCCCATGCGAGCGCGTGTCAGCCGGGAGGTCCCGCGTTAGCCGCCTCGGGCACCCCGCGCGTCTTGGAGCACCCGTTGTCCAGCCCGCCCCTGCCCGACGATCTCGACGAGCTGCTCCCGCCTGAGCCCGAGGACGAGATCGAGGACGAGCCTCCGGAACCGGAGCCCACGCCCTGGGACGTGGACGCCGCGGGCGATGCGCCGGAAGAGCAGGAGGACCTGGAGGACGGCGCAGAGACGGACGAGGAGATGCTCCCCGGCGAGGCGCTGGAGGACGACCGCTGGTGGGCGCCCGAGGACGCCACCGACGCGCTGGAGGACGAGGGCAGCTCGGAGCCGCTCCAGGAGGAGCGCTCGCTGCTCGACGTCGAGGATGAGGGCTGGGAGCGCTGGGAGGACGAGGCCGCGGGTGCGCGACAGCGCGCGCCCTGCGTCGGCTACGAGGAGCAGGTCACCCTGCCGGATCACGGCCTCGCGCTCCGGGCGTCCTGCGACACGGGGGCGGCGATGTCGCGCCTGCGCGGCGCCCTGATCGGGCGCGAGGGCGGGCGCGCGCGCGTGCTGGTCACGGGGCGAGAGCTGGAGCTGCCGGTCGAGGACCTGGGCGGCGTGCTGGTCTTCCGCCTGCGCCTGACCCTGGCGGGCCTCGAGCTGGACGCGCGCCTGCCCTTGAGCCGCGAGGACGACGAGGGCCCCCCGCTCGTTCTGGGGCGCGATCTGCTGGCCGGGCGCGTCCTCGTGGACCCTGGCGCCCGAGACCTGCACCCGGGGAGCCCGCAGTGAGCGCGAAGAGAGGCGTGCTCTGGCGGGTCATCACGGACTACGCCTGGCATCACCGCTGGTCCTACTTCGGTGGAACGTTCTTTCTGCTCGTGACCAACGCGCTGACGGTCGCGATCCCCGTCGAGATCGGCGCCGCGGTGGACGCGCTCAGCCTGGGCCAGAGCATCGGCTCTCACGCGCTCACCATCGCCGTCATGGGCGCCGTGATCATCATCGTGCGCGCCCTCTCGCGGGTGCTCTTCTTCAACCCCGGGCGCGACGTCGAGTACCGCATCCGCCGCGACCTCTTCTCGCGGCTCATCCGGCTTCAACCGGACTTCTACGCCGGCCAGAAGACCGGCGACATCGTCAGCCGCGCCTCCAATGACATCACGCTGGCCCGCGCCGTGATCGGCTTCGGGTCGCTCATGCTGGTGAACACCGCGACGGCGACGGTGATGACCGGCTGGAAGATGGTGCAGATGTCGCCGCTGCTGACGGTCTGCGCGCTGCTGCCCGTGCTGTTGGGGCTCGCCGCCGTGCAGATGGGCGTCGGGCGGATGTTTACGCTGATGCGCCAGAACCAGGAGGAGCTGGGGGTGCTGAGCAACCATGTCCTGGGCAGCTTTCAGGGCATCGCCACCATCCAGGGCTTCGTCGCCGAGGACGCTCTGGCCGCGCGCTTCGCCGAGAAGAACCGCGCCTGGTTCGACACGGGCATGAAGCTGGCGGCGGTGCGGTCCATCTTCCTCCCCCTGCTCGGTCTGGCCGGCGGGCTCGGCGTCTTCGCCATCCTCTGGGTGGGCGGCCCGCGCACGCTGGCGGGCGAGATGACCGTGGGCGAGCTCGCGGCCTTCACCGCGCTGCTGGGCACGCTGGTGCCGCCGCTGCGCGGGCTCGGCTTCCTGCTCTCTGTGGTGCAGCGAGGAAAAGCGTCGTTGGAGCGTATCTTCGAGCTGCTCGACGCCCCCATTCTCCGGCCGGAGGGCGCGGACGGCCTGAAGCTCAGCCCGGGCCGCGGGCCCGCCCTCTCGCTGCGCGGCCTCACCTTCGCCTTCCCCGACGCGCCGGAGCGCCAGGTGCTCAGCGACGTCAGCGCGGAGATCCCCGCCGGCGCCACCGTCGGCCTCTTCGGGCGCACCGGCTCGGGGCGCAGCACGCTGATCAAGGTGCTGGCGCGCCTCTACAACCCCTCGCCGGGGATGGTCCTGGTGGACGGTAAGGACCTCTGCGCGCTGGACCTGGACGCCTGGCGCGAGCGCCTGGCGGTGGTGCCGCAGCGGCCCTTCCTGTTCAGCGACAGCATCGCGTCGAACGTCAGCCTGGACGAGAAGCCCGATCCCGCGCGCATCGCCGAGGCGGTGGAGATGGCCGCGCTCAGCGCGGACCTCGCGGCCCTGCCGAAGGGGCTGGAGACCGTGGTGGGCGAGCGCGGCATCCTCCTCTCCGGCGGACAACGCCAGCGCGTGGCCCTGGCGCGCGCCCTCTACCGGTCCCCGGACGTCGTGCTCCTCGACGACGTGCTCAGCGCCGTGGACCACGAGACCGAGGGGCGCCTCGTGGACGCCCTGCGCGGCGTCTCCCGACGCGAGCACCCGCCCACCACCTTCATCGCCAGCCACCGCCTCTCGGCGATCCGCCACGCCGACCTGATCCTCGTCTTCGAGGGCGGGCGGATCATCGATCAGGGGCGTCACGCCGACCTCATCCGCCGGGATGGACCCTATCGGGACGCCTGGGAGCTTCAGCGGGAGGACGCGCCCGCGTCCGCGGCGGAGGCCTCATGAGCGCTCCCGCGGGCGATGTCCGCCTGATGCGTCGACTCTGGCAGTTCGCGCGCCAGGATCGCTGGGCCTTCGTCTTCGCGCTGCTGGTGACGCCGCTCATCGCCGCGCTCAGCCTCGCCCAGCCGCTCCTCTTGAAGCAGGTCATCGACCTGCACATCGCGCCGGGGGTGCTCGAAGGCCTGCCGGAGCTGGTGCTGATCTTCCTCGGCGCCGTGCTCGGGGCCTACGTGCTCGAGGCCGCCTACACCCTGGCCATCGCCTGGGGCGGCCAGCGCGTGATGGCGCGGATGCGCGAGGACATGTACCGCCACGCCCTCGGGCTGGCGCAGCGCTACTACGACCAGCGCCCCGCCGGCCTGATGCTCACCCGGCTGACCAGCGACGTGGAGGCCCTCGGCGACGCGCTCGGCGCGGGGGTGGTCACCATCGTGCTCGACCTGCTGATGATCGTCGGCACCCTCGCCGCGATGTTCTGGCTGGACGCGCGGCTGACCCTCGTGCTCCTCGCCCTGGCCCCGCCGCTCCTGCTCACGCTGAACTTCCTCCGCCGCCGCATGCGCGCGCTCTTCCTGGAGATCCGCGACGCGCAGGCCGCCGTGAATTCCTGCCTCGCGGAGCGCGTGGACGGGGTCGAGGTCGTGCAGCTCTTCGGCGCGGAGCGGCCCTGCGAGGACCTCTTCGAGCGCCACAACCGGCGCTTTCGCGACGCCAACAGCGTGTCCAACGTCTACGAGTCGCTGACCTTCTCCGTGGTCGACGGCTTCAGCAGCGTCTGCGTCGCCGCCATGCTCTGGTACGGCGCCGGGCTGCTGGGCGGGCTCGGCCTGCACGTCCCTGCCGAGGCGGCGGTCACCCCCGGTCTGCTCGTCGCCTTCATCGACTACATCGATCGCCTCTTCCGCCCCCTGCGCGACGCGTCGGGCAAGATCGCCATCCTGCAGCGGGCGTCCACCGCGCTCGTGAAGATCTTCGAGCTGCTGGACGCGGACGATCGGATCAAAGATGGGGATGTCTCTTTGCCGAACGTTCAGGGCCATCTGGTCCTGCGCGACGTTCACTTCCGCTACAAGGAAGGCGCCGACGAGATCCTCCGCGGGGTGGATCTCGAGGTGAAGCCCGGCGAGGTCGTGGCCCTGGTCGGCTCGTCGGGCTCCGGCAAGACCACCTTGACGCGCCTCCTGGACCGCTCCTATGACGGCTACACCGGCTCGATCACCCTCGACGGGGTGGAGCTCGGCCGCGTCCGGGTCGCCGATCTGCGGCGCCAGATCGCCTCGGTGCGCCAGGACATCCAGCTCTTCAGCGACACGCTGGCCTTCAACGTCGATCTGGGCAACCCGAGCATCTCCCGCGAGCAGCGCGAGGAGGCGGCGCGCCTGGTCCACGCCGAGGAGACGATCCGGCGGGTCGGCTGGGACCACGTCGTCCGCGAGCGCGGCGCCGATCTGTCCGTCGGCGAGGGCCAGCTCGTCACCTTCGCCCGCACCATGGCCCACGACCCGGCGGTCATCATCCTGGACGAGGCCACCGCCAGCGTGGACTCGGTCACCGAGGGCCTCATCCAGGACGCCATCTCGCGCATCTTCGAGCGCAAGACGGTCCTGGTCATCGCCCACCGCCTGTCGACCATACAGCGCGCCGATCGCATCGCCGTCATGGAGCGCGGGCACGTCGTCGAGCAGGGC
>CAZKWG010000464.1:0-6580 GCA_964556105.1 uncultured Enterobacterales bacterium
CCGTGACCCCGAACTCGGTCAGGAAGCTGCCCATCTGGCCCGTCGCGAAGGCGAGCTCCTCTCCTCTCGCGCCGCGCTGACCCGCGCGCGCCTGGCGGCGGGCGCCCTCCTCGGCCTCTCAGAGCCGGTGGTCGTCACGCTGGCGGAGCCGAGCGTCGTCGCCGCGCAGGACCCCGACCAGCTGGTCGCCCTCGCCCTCGAGCGGCGCGCCGAGCTGCTCGCCGCGGAGGCCCAGGTCGAGGCGGCGCGCTTGCAGCGCCTGTCGGCGCGCCTGGGCTATGTCCCCAGCCTCTCGGGTTCGTTCACGGCCTTCGCCTCCAACGTCGCCTACTCCACCGGCGACAAGACCGGCTGGCGCGCTTCGCTGGACCTGAGCTGGCCGCTCGTCTCGGGCGGCGCGCGGCTCGGCTCGGCGCGTCGGTCAGAGGGCGCCTTCCTGGAGGCAGAGGCCGCGCTTCGGGCGGTCGAGCTCCAGGTCACCCAGCAGGTGCAGCTCGCGGTGGTGGACGCCGATGTGGCGGCGCAGCGTCGGGAACAGGCCGCGCGGCAGCTCGAGCTGGCCGAGGAGGGCGCGCGCGTCGCGCAACGCTCCTTCGACGAGGGGCTGGTGGACTCCGCCGCCGTGCTCGACGCGCTGGACCGCCTCGATCGTGCCCGCGCCTCACAGATCGACGCTGTCGCCAGGCTGGGGCTGGCCGGGATCGCGCTTCAGACCGCGACCGGCGAGTGGTAGCCTCTGGTGGAGATGCAACCGCCCCGCTCTGCCATCCACGTCGAGGAGATTCAGCGCGTCGAGCTCATGGGCCTGGCCGATGAGGCCGCCAGCTTCCTCACGGCGCTCCTGCCGTTCGTGCTCGGGCTCCAGGCCCTGCTCCTCGCCTTGCGTCCCAACCTTCCTCGCGCCGCGGTCATCGGCGTCGCGGCGACCGCGCTGCTGATCGGGGTCTGGCGCGACCGCAGAAGGACCGGGCGGGGCGCAGAGCAGGTCGCGCTCATCCTTCCCAAGGCGGCGATGGGCATCGGGCTGCACTACAGCCTGCTGCTGGTCATCGGCTGCCTCTCCAGCCCAGCCCTGCCCGTGTTCATCCTGGTGTCCACGGTGATGGGAGCGCTCCTGGGTCAGGATCCGCGCCTGCGCTGGCTGCGCCGCGCGCAGATAGGGGCCATCTGGACCCTGGCCGCCATCCAGCTCGCGGGGGGGAACGCCATCTTCGCGCCGACCTGGCTCGGACAGGATCAGAGCGCGGCCGTGCCGCTGGTCTCGGCCACGGTCATGACCGGGATGATCTTCGCGAGCTCGCGCATCGGGCGTCGTATGCGCAGCATCTCTGACCTGATGCTGGGGAGGGCCGTCCTGGCGCGCGAGGAGCTGCTGGAGAGCCACGCCGAGCGGGCCCGTGAGCTCGAGGCCCTCTCCGGCGAGATCGCGCACGAGCTGAAGAACCCCCTGGCCAGCGTCAAGGGGCTCGCCGCGCTGCTTGCGCGCGACCTGTCCTCCGGCAAGCCCGCCGAGCGCCTCGACGTCCTTCGGGGAGAGGCGGACCGGATGCAGGGGATCCTCGAGGAGTTTCTGAACTTCTCCCGTCCCGCCGTGCCCGTCCGCTTCGAGGTCTGCGAGCTGTCCGCCCTCTGCGCCGAGGTCGCCGACCTGCACGAGGGCATGGCCTCGAGCCGCGGGCAACGTCTCGAGATCGAGGGGGGCGGCTCCGCGCCGGTCGATCGGAGAAAGATGAAGCAGATCCTCATCAACCTCGTGCAGAACGCGCTCCACGCATCGCCGGATGGAGGGGCCGTCCTCCTTCGTGTTCGGGCGCGCGCCTCTGAGGCGCACATCACCGTCGAGGACGAGGGCCCGGGGCTGGACGCGGGCCTCGGGGGCCGCGCCTTCGACGCCGGCGTGACCACCAAAGAGCGCGGCTCGGGCCTCGGCCTGACCATCGCCCGCGCGCTCGCCCGCCAGCACGGCGGCGAGCTGACCCTGGAGGCGCGGGCCGGTGGGGGCTGCGTGGCGCGGGTCAGCGTTCCGCTTCAGGAGGCGCCGTGAAGGCGCGGGTGCTCGTCGTCGATGACGACGCGTCGGTGCGCTACACCATCCGCGAGATCCTCGACTCGGCGGGGATCGAGGTGATCGACGCGGAGTCCGGCGAGCGGGCGCTCCAGCGACTCGCTGAGGGAGCGGTGGATCTCGTGATCACCGACCTGCGCATGCGCGGGATGGACGGGCTCGCCCTGCTCAAGCGCCTGCAGCAGGAGGCGCGTCCGCCGCGGGTCATCCTGATTACGGCCCATGGCTCCGAGCGTCTCGCGGTCGAGGCCGTCAAGGCGGGCGCCTGGGACTATTTCCGCAAGCCCTTCGAGATGGACGAGCTGCTCGGCGTCGTGCAGCGGGCCGTCGAGGCCGTGGCGTTGCAGCACGACAACGAGCGCTTGAGGGCCGAGCGCACGCTCTCCCGCTCGATGGTCTTCGCCTCTCCCGCGATGAGCCGCCTCGCCGTGCTCGTCGAGCGGGTGGCGCCAAAGAACGTGACCGTGCTGATCACGGGTGAGAGCGGGACGGGCAAGGAGCGCGTCGCCGAGGCCATCGTCGCCGCCTCAGGTCGCGCGGACCGGCCCTTCGTGCGCTTCAACTGCGCCGCGCTCTCGCCGGAGCTGGCCGAGGCAGAGCTCTTCGGCCACGCGCGCGGGGCGTTTACGGGCGCCCACCGTGCCCGCCCCGGCCTCTTTGGCGAGGCTGACGGCGGGACGATACTGCTCGACGAGGTGGGCGAGCTGGAGAGCGGCACACAGGCCCGCCTGCTGCGCGTGCTGCAAGAGGGTGAGGTGCGGCCCGTCGGGGAGGAGCGCCCGCGCAAAGTAGACGTGCGCGTTCTGGCGGCCACCCATCGCGATCTGCGTGAGCTGGCCTCGCAAGGCCGTTTTCGGGAGGACCTCTACTATCGGTTGAACGTCGTCAACCTGCGGGTCCCCGCGTTGCGCGAGCGCCCCGAGGACGTCGCCGTGTTGGCTCGCCACTTCTTGAGCCGCTTCGCCGCGCGCTTCGGCACCGGCCCGCTCCAGCTCCCCTCCCAGGCGATGGCGCGCCTCTGCGCCTGGGGCTGGCCCGGGAACGTGCGCGAGCTGGAGAACACCATCGAGAGCCTCGTGGCGCTCTCTCAGGACGGCGAGATCGACCTCGATCTGCTGCCCGGCGGCGCGGCGGGCGCAGCCAGCACGCCGGCGCTCACGCTGCGCGAGCGCGTGGACGCCTTCGAGCGAGGGCTGATCATCGAGGCCATGCGCGCGGCCGGCGGGAATCAGGCGGAGGCGGCGCGGCGACTGGGCATCCCGCGGGTGACGCTGCACGACAAGCTGCGAAAGTGGGAGGAGTAAGGGGGGTAGCGCTGAGGGCGCGCGACGTGGGGGGCGCTTCATCGGAGCTCACGCTTGACGAATATACACTGTAAGTATACAGTGTAAGTGTTCGCGCGAGACGCGCTGCGGGATGCCCTGCAGGTGAGCGCGACGGAGAGCCCCGTGCACGCCCAACCGCTCCAGACGACGACCTCCCCTTCGATGCCCCTGACGATGCGGGCGATCCTTCAGCCAGCCTACGGCCTCCCCGAGGTCCTCGTCCCGGCGGAGGTCGAGCGGCCGGCGCTGCGCGACGACGGCGTGATGGTGCGGGTGGTCGCCGCCGCGCTGAACCGTGGAGACTGGCACCTGCTCACCGGCAAGCCCTATCTGGTGCGCCTGGCGGGCTTCGGCGTCCTCAAGCCGAAGCGGCCGATCCCGGGAATGGCCATCGCCGGCCGGGTGGAGGCGGTGGGGCCTGAGGTCCGCGCGCTGCAGGTCGGCGACGAGGTCATGGGCGAGATCAACCGCGGAGCCTTCGCCGAGTACGTCTGCGTGAACCCCCTGGAGCTGGCGCGCAAGCCGGCCTGCCTCAGCTTCGAGGAGGCCGCGACGCTTCCCGTCGCTGCGACCACCGCGCTTCAGGGGCTGCGCGACGCGGGACAGCTTCAGGCCGGACAGTCCGTGCTCATCAACGGGGCGGCGGGCGGGGTCGGCACCTTCGCCGTGCAGCTCGCGCGGGCCATGGGCGCGGAGGTCACCGGGGTGTGCAGCGCCCGAAACCAGGACCTGGTGCGCTCGCTCGGCGCGGCGCACGTCATCGACTACGCGCGCGAGGACTTCACGCGCGGGGAGCGCCGCTACGACCTGATCTTCGACCTGGTCGGCAACCAGCCCCTCGCCGCCTGCAAGGGGGTGCTGGCCCCGCGCGGTCGGCTGGTCGCCAGCGCTGGCGGCGGCGAGCGGGAGTGGGTGGGCCCGATGTTCCTGGTCCTCGCGGGTCTGGCCAGCAACGTGGGCTCCACGCAGACCTATGTGTCCTTGATGGCGAAGCCGAACCCCGAGGATCTGGCGATCCTGGCCGGCTACGCCGAGCGCGGTGAGCTGCGAGCGGTGATCGACCGCACCTGCACCCTGGCGGAGGTCCCGGCGGCGCTGAGCGCGCTGGGCGGGGGCCACACCCGCGGCAAGATCGTCGTCAGCGTGTGATGTTCAGGCGGCCCGACCAGACCGAGGAGGCAGCCCCCATGAGCACCCGAGAGCCCCTGACCCGAGCGCGCGTTCTCCTGGCCGCGATCGGCCTGGCCGATCGAGAGGGCCTGGACGCCCTCTCCATGCGCACCCTCGGCGGCGCGCTGGGCGTGCAGGCGATGTCGCTGTACAACCACGTCGCCAACAAGGATGACCTCCTGGACGGCATGGTGGATCGGGTCGTGAGCGAGATCGAGGTCCCCTCGCGCTCGGAGCCCTGGCGCCGCGCGATGGAGAGGCGGGCGCGCTCGGCGCATACCGTCCTGCTCAGCCATCCCTGGGCCTGCCCGCTGCTCATGTCGCGGGCCAACGTGGGCCCCGCCATGCTCCGCTATGTGGACGCGACCATCGGCTGTTTGCGGCAGGCGGGCTTCTCGCTGCCGATGGTAGACCACGCCTGGAACGCGATGGACAGCTACATCTACGGCTTCACGCTGCACAAGCTGAACTTCCCCTTCAAGGCGGAAGAGTACGCTCCCATCGCGGCCGCCTATCTCCCCAGCCTCTCCGCGGCTCAGCACCCGGGTCTCTGGGCGCTGACGGAGCAGGTGGCCAGCGGCGCCCACGACGGGCTCCACGAGCTGGGCTTCGGGCTCGGGCTCATCCTGGATGGTCTGGAGCGGCTACTTCCTCCAGGGTAGACGCACGCCGATCCTCGCGAGGTCGTCGCCCGTAGTGCTCCCGTCGAGGCGCGCTCACCGGCCGCCGACGCTCGGGAGACCGTCCATGCCTTCGCAAGATCTCGCCATCGCGCTCTGGGCCGTGCTGCTCACGGGAGCGGTGATCTGGGGGGTGACAGGGCCTCGGCACTTCTCCACCCACGTCCTGCTCATCGGCACGAGCCTGTTCACGCCGCTGATCGCCTTCGACCTCGAGCAGGCCGCCCGCCTCCCCGTCGAGGCCTGGGCGATCGCCGCGGCCTTCGTCGGGGTGCAGCTCCTGCACACGGGCTTCCACAAGTGGCGGCCTGCTGCGCCGCACTCGGCGGGACCCGAGATCCTCTTTCAGCCGATGATCTGCATCTGGGCAGCGACCTTCGCCGCGCGCCTGGACCCCACCCTCTGGTACCGCGGCACGACGGGGCGCTTCCTCTTCAGCATGGAGCTGGTCTTCGTCAGCCTCGCCGTCCTGGTCTACATCTACACGTCGGAGATGACCTCCCGACCGGACGACGAGATCGACTTCAAGCGCTATACGCTCCGAAGCCGGAGCAACGCCAGCTTCCTCGCTGCCTCCAACGTGGGCCTGATGGTGACCCTCTACGCGACCACCAGCGATCCGCTCTGGCTGGCGGGCGCCGCGCTGGCCTTCGTGGTGACGCGCCTGCTCGTGCCCTTCGGGCCAGAGGCGCAGCGGCGCTGATCGGCCGAGTCCACGTCGTCTGAAGACGGCCGCGGCGGCCAGCGTCCGTGGGCCCTCGCCCCCTCCGGAGGGGCGTCCGCGCTATACTCAGGCAACCCCCTGGGTGCTCGGGACGCACGCTTGCCCGAAAACGCCGAGATCCTCGCCAGCCACGTGCCGCTCCTGCTGCTGCGGCGCCTCGCGCTGGATCCGAGCGGCCCCGATCCGGCCGGCTCGCCCGTGGCCGAGCGTCTGCCGGCCGCCGCCATGTTCGCCGACATCTCGGGCTACTCGAAGATCACCGAGGAGCTCGCGCGCCAGGGGCCGAAGGGCGTGGAGACGCTCTCGGCGCTGCTGAACACCTTCTTTGGTCGGCTGATCGAGCGTGTGCGGGCGCACGGCGGAGACGTGGCGAAGTTCGCCGGGGACGCGCTGGTCGCCGTCTGGACCGTCGGTGAGGCGGACGGCGGTCAGGCGACGGCCCTGGTGCGGGCGGCATCGTGCGCCCTGGCCGTTCGCAGGGTGCTCCACGATCAGGAGATCGCCCCGGGCTTTCGCCTCTCCCTTCGCGTTGGCGTTGGCGTGGGGGCTGGGATCACGGGGGGGGGTGGGGGCGCTTGACCAATCCCCCCGCCACCGCTGCCACCCGAACAGGCCC
>CAZKWG010000465.1:0-6566 GCA_964556105.1 uncultured Enterobacterales bacterium
GCGGCGGTCCTGGCGGCGCTCGGCGGCGCTGCGGGTCTCCTCGACCTCGCCGGGGACGGGCTCTGGCGGGGCGACGGTGGTGCGCAGGATGTCGGCGTACCGCTCCGGCATCTCGTCGAAGCTGGTCACCTCCGCCTGAACGGGAACCTGGCTCAGGAAGGCGAAGAAGATCGCCGCGAAGGCCGTGTACGATCCGAGCGAGCCAGCGAAGACGGAGTCGCCCTCGCCGATCAGGCTGGGGCGAAAGGAGGGCGTCGTGCGCAGGGGCACCGGCGGCGCGACGACCCACTGGAAGAGCAGGGTCCAGGCGCCGATCTGCACCCGCCCGCGGCTGCGCCGGTCCAGGCGGACGCGCACCACCTCGCGCTGGCCGACCAGCTCGTGCACGCCGCTGGGCAGCGCGACGCGGCCGGTCATGCCCTCGCCCAGCAAGAGGATGGAGCCGCCGGCGGCGGGCTCGACCAGGACGAGGCGGCGGGCGAAGCCGGGATCGTCCACGACCAGGGTGCAGCGGCGGGAGCGGCCGACGCTCAGCCGCTCGTCGGGCCCGAGCAGGCGCTCGGCGACGATCTGGCCGTCGTGAAGGAGGCCGACGCGCAGGACGCGCAGCTCGTTGTCGGGTGTCTGGGTCAGGGGGGCATACATGGGAGCACCTCGCTGTCTGGATCGACAGCGGGGGCGGGCGATGGTTTGTAAGGAAAGCGTCCAGGATTTGTGAGCGGGGGCTGACAAGACGCTTACGGTCCCATGGGCGGCCCGACTTGAGGTATGATCTCTTCTCCCCTAGGAAGCTCGAGGTGCGCATGCCGGCCAACCCGCGCAGCGGAATGTCCTACAAGGGCGGGAACGATCCCGCGCAAGCCCTGAAGAAGACGCGTGTGGCGGGCGGATCGCCGACGGCGACGCAGGAGGAGGAGCTCTCGCCCATCGACTTTCAGGACGCGCACGGCAACGAGTACCTGAACGACCTCATCAAGAGCGGGCAGGGCGCGCAGACCGAGAAGGGCGCCGACACGGCGATCAAGGCCATGCCGCTGCCGCCGGAGGTGCGCTTCCGCCTCCTCTCCAGCAACGACATCCAGATCCTCGCCAGCCTGATCTACTCGCATGCGACGCCGTCCGAGACGGTGACGAAGGAGATGCTGGCCATCGGCAGCATGTACTTCAACCGCTGGGAGGAGACGCTGGCGCGTCCGGACAAGCAGAAGGAGTTCGGCGCGGCGAACTTCCAGGGGCTGCTCTTCGACGTGCAGCGGAAGATGCCGCTCTATCACAAGCCCGATCGGCTCACCGGCTTCAGCAACGCCTCGAAGTTCGGCGCGGATCTGCCGAGCCAGCTGGACATGAAGACGGCCTGCGCGGCGATCAAGGCGGCGGAGCAGATCTACACGGGCGTGAACCCCTTTCCCGAGCGGTTCATGTACATGGACATCTCCGGGGCCTGCACGCAGCCGGAGAAGGTGCAGACCAACACGCACATGCAGTTTGGCAAGCTGCACTTCTGGGCGGCGAAACCCGAGTCCACCACCCAGGGCGAAGGTCAGCAGAGCGAGTCGAGCAGCCCGCTGGCCAGCACCGCGGCGGAGCCGACCGTCTGAGGCGCCCGCCTCAGTTCATCTCGGGGCACCAGATGGGCACGGGCTGGGGTGTGGCCGTGACCTCATCGGTGCCGTCGTGAAGGCTCGAGAAGGTGAACTCTCCCCACGCCTGCGTGTCGTCCACGCTGGTGACGGTGACGGAGACGGTGTCGCCCATCGTGCTGTCGCTGGCGAAGTAGGCCAGCGTGCCGCCCGCCTCTTCCTGTAGCTTCACCGCCACCCGCCCGTCCGCCTCGGTGTAGGTGCCTGGCCCGGTGAACGGCCCCAGGATGTCCGCGACCAGCACGAAGACGTGCGCGTCCGAGGCGTTGCGCCAGAACGCGCGGAAGTTGGTCGCGTCCGAGGTCCAGGTGCACTGCGGATCGTCGAAGACCAGCGTCGCTTCGTAAGCGCCGCTGACCTCGAGCGACCAGGGCGTGGGATCGTCCGGGAAGGTGGGCTCGGCGGTCTCGCCTTCTCCCTCGCCTTCTCCCTCGCCTTCTCCCTCACCCTCGCCCGTTCCGTCTTTGTCGCCCTTGCAGGCCGCCAGCAGCGCGAAGAGAATCAGCGTCCTCATCTTCTACCCCTCGCTCCAAGATAACCGGCGAGGGCGCGGCGCGACGAGCCCCTCCAACCACCGTTTACAGCCCGCCCGGCCAGCGCACTGAGAGGCTGCCCCTCGCGTTCCTCTCGCGCCCCTCGGAGCCCCCATGACCCACGAGAGTGAGCTCCTCACCACCCTGGCGGCGACGGTGGCCGAGACGCATCGCGCCTTCCCCAGCGCGCGCGCGGCGATGGTCACCGGCTCGGTGGCGAAAGGGCTGGCCGACGGGATCTCCGACATCGACATGGCGGTCTACTATGAGGACAGGCTGCCCGACGACGAGACGCTGGGCGCTCTCTGCGCGCAGCTCGGGGGGGAGAACCGGCGACCGCTGGGGGGCCCGCGCGCGCCGGACGGCTTCATCGAGGCCTTCGACCTGGCCGGCGTGGAGGTGCAGCTCATCCACAGCACGCTGCGCGGCTGGGAGCAGACGATGGACGAGCTGCTGGTGCGCCACGCGGTGGACACGCCCCTGGCCAAGGCGCTGGAGGGCATCCTCTGCTGCCGGCCCTTCTACGGCGAGACGTACATTGCCGCCTGGAAGGCCCGCGCCGCCGACTTTCCGCCCGCCCTCGCCGAGGCGATGGTCCGCCGCTACCTGAGCTTCTTCCCCGCCTGGAGCGTCCCGGGCCAGCTCATCGACCGCGACGCGCCCGTCTGGGCGCAGCAGGTGCTGGTCGAGTCCGCGCAGAACCTGCTCGGCGTCCTGTCCGGCTTGAACCACGTCTATTATACGCCCTTCCAGCACAAGCGGCTGGGGCGCTTCCTCGGCCAGCTGGTCATCGCCCCGCCCGAGCTGGGGCCGCGGCTGGTGAGCCTCTTCGGCGGCGAGACCGGCGAGGCGCTGCTGACGCTGGAGAGCCTCGTCGCGGAGACCGTCGCCCTGGTCGAGGCCCATCTGCCGACCATCGACACGAGCGCCGTCCGCCGCCGCCTGGGCTGGCGCAAGCCCGGCTGGCGCGCCGACGACGTCGAGGCGCTGCTGCGCCTGCAGAGCCTCCGGTAGCGTCTGCACGGCCAGGACGGGGCGTTGGTCGAGACCCAGGCCGTGGAGGCCGGCGCGATCCACGTTAGCCCCGGGTTGGAGGTGCGCGATGTGGTTGTCTCTGCTCCTGGCCTGCGGCGCGAGAGACAAAGCCGAGACGGCGGAGGAGGCTCCTGTCGCCCTCGACGCGCCCGGCCCCTGGCGGGTCGGCTATCGCGAATCCTCGCTGAGCTACGCCGATCCCGACGGCGAGGGAGAGCGCGCGCTGCGCCTGGCGCTCTGGTTCCCCACCGAGGCCGAGACCGGCGCCGAGGCGCGGTACATGGGCGCCATCGACGCCCCGGGCGTGCTGGACGATCCCGCGCCGGCGGAGGGCCCGCTCCCGCTGGTCCTCTTCAGCCACGGCCACCAGGGCTACGCCGAGAACAGCAGCTTTCTCATGACGCATCTGGCCAGCCACGGCTTCCTGGTCGCCGCGCCGGACCACACGGACAACACCTTCCTGGACGGCTCGGACCGGGCGACGGAGATCTATTACCAGCGCCCGCTCGACCTCAGCGCCGTGCTCGATCACCTGCTCGGCGGCGGCGCGTCGGGCCTGGCCGCCTCCGATGACCCCGTCCTGCTCATCGGCCACAGCTTCGGGGGCTACACCAGCTTCGTGACCGCTGGCGCCGCGTTCGACCTGGAGACCTGGTCGGCGCGCTGCGCGAGCGGGACGGACACCAGCGCCTTCTGCTCCACCTGGAGCGCGTCGGCGGAGGCGATCTTCTCGGCCGGGCTGCGCGACGCGCGCGTGGGCGCGATCCTGCCGATGGCGGCGGGCGACGCGGATCTCTTCGATCTCACCTCGCTGGGCGCGCTCACGGCGCCGGTCCTCCTGATGGGCGGGACCCTGGACGAGGCGACGACGTCGAGCGGCGATCCCTGCTGGGCGGCGCTGCGCGGCGGCCCGGACCGACGCGTGACGATCACCGGCGGCGGCCACCAGGTGTTCACCGACTTCAGCGGCGTGCTCGACCCGCAGGAGGGGGAGATCGACGCCGACGAGGGCTTCCGGATCATCGAGCACTACGCGCTGGCCTGGGCGCTGCGGACCATCGGCGACGAGGCGGGGGCGAGCGTGCTGGACGGGGAGGAGCTGGTGGCCGAGGCGGCGGTGTGGGAGGAGTGAGGCTGGGGTGAGGGTGTGTTCGTCTGGATGAATGTTGTAGGAATCGCGTCTTCTGTGGTTGTTTATTTCATACCATCTCGATGGCCGCAGAAAGTTAATGCATATTTATAGGATGATTATTGTACGCAAAATGCATACATAAATTCATACATGAATCCACGCTGAAACTCATGCGAGCGTCCCAATGGGTGCCCACCGCTCCAGCGCGACACTTCAGAAGGTCCTGAACGTTCTGAGCGCGAACGGCCCGTCCTCCGTCGCGGATCTCATGGCGAGGGTCGAGACGACGCAGGCGACCCTGTGGCGCCTCGTGGACGCGAACCCCGAGCGGCTCGTGAAGCTGGGCCGCGCGCGCGCCACCCGCGTCGCTGCGCGCCGGGAGATCGCTGGTCTGTCCGAGCACGTCCCCGTCTACCGGGTGGACGCGAGCGGCGCGAGCGAGCCCGTCGGCGCGCTCCACCCCGTCGCGCCGAGCGGTCACCTGTTCGAGGGGCTCCCGGCCTGGAGCCGGCTCTATGGGGGCCTCCCCTGGTTCTTGCAGGGCATGCGCCCCGCGGGCTTCCTGGGCCGTATGGTCCCGAGGCAGCACTCGGAGCTCGGGTTCCCCGCCGACATCCGGGACTGGACCAGCGACCAGATCCTGGTCTGGCTGGCGCGCTTCGCCCACGACGTCCCGGGTGACCTGATCGTCGGCGACGAGGCCCTCCAGCGTCATGTCGACGGCTCTCCGGTCCACCCCGTTCCTCGCGAAGACCGGGAGCGGGGCTACCTCCAGCTCGCGGAGACGGCGATGCGCTCGGGCCACCCCGGGTCCTCCGGCGGCGGCGAGCAGCCGAAATTCCTCGCCACCCGCCAGGACGACGGCCAGTCCGTGCCCGTGCTCGTGAAGTTCTCGCCCCCGATGGAGGGCCCCGTGCAGCGCCGGGTGGCAGACCTGCTGCGCCTGGAGGCCCTGGCCCTGGAGGTGGCCGCCCAGCACGGGCAGGAGGTCGCGGTCGCCACGATCCTCGAGGGTGGAGGCCGCGTCTTCCTGGAGGTGGAGCGCTTCGATCGCCTGGGCGCCGCCGGCCGCCGCGGCGTGGTGCCGCTAGACGTGCTGGACGACGAGCACGTCGGGCGGCGCCAGAGCTGGACGGACACCGCCCTGGACCTGCACACAAAGGAGATCATCGCTGACGCCGATCTGGAGCGCGTCCTCTGGCTGGACCGCTTCGGCGCCTTCATCGGCAACACCGATCGCCACGGCGGGAACCTCTCCTTCTTCCTCGAGGAGGGGCGGGTCGGCCCGCTCACGCCGCTCTACGACATGCTGCCGATGGCCTGGATGCCGCGCAGCGGCGAGCTGGTCGAGACCACGCTGCCGCTGCCGGCCCTGACCCCGCTGCGCGGCGACCTCTGGTGGAGCGCCTGGCTGGCGGCCCTGGTCTACTGGGAGCGGGCCATGGGTTTGAAGACGATCTCCGCGGAGATGCGCGCCATCGCGGAGGCGAGCCACGCCGCCCTCTTCACCCTGGAGCCCAGGCTGGCTCGGCTGCCGCGCGCGCGCGCCGCCGTCTGAGATTACAGGCGATGCTCGCGCATCTTGCGCCAGAGCGTGGACCGGCTCCACCCCAGGGCGAGGGCGGCCTCGTCGCGGCGACCGTGGACGCGGGCCAGGGCGGCGAGGATCTGGTCGCGCTCCAGGTCGTGGGCGGTGGGGGGGCCGTCCTCGCCGGGAGGGGGCTCGCCGCGCAGCTCGGGCGTGAGGTCCTGCACGCGCAGGACGGGTCCATCGCCCATGACGTAGGCGTACTCGAGCACGTTGTGCAGCTCGCGCACGTTGCCCGGCCAGTCATAGGTCAGCAGCGCGGCCTCGGCCTCGGGCGCGATCTCGGTGATCTGGCGTTTGCCGCGGGCGTTGAGCTCCTCCAGGCGGCGACGGGTCAGGGCCAGCACGTCACCCGCGCGCTCGGCCAGCCGCGGCAGGAAGAGCGGGATGACGCGGATCCGGTACATCAGGTCTTCCCGAAAGCGGCCCTCCGCCACCTCGCGCCGCAGCGCCCGGTGGGTGGCGGAGACGACGCGCACGTCCACCCGGCGCGGCTCGGTGCCGCCGACCGGCACGAAGGTGTGGTCCTGGAGCACGCGCAGCAGGCGGGCCTGGATATCGAGCGGGATCTCGGCGACCTCGTCGAGGAAGAGGGTGCCGCCGTCGGCGAGCGCGATCAGGCCGGGGTGGTCGCGCAC
>CAZKWG010000466.1:0-6563 GCA_964556105.1 uncultured Enterobacterales bacterium
GCGCATAGGGCCACACCGCGTCGGCCTTGGGCGCGGGTGCCTCCGTCAGGTCGTAGTAGGCGTCGAAGGTGGACGACGGGGGGCCAGGCGGGTCCCAGCCGGCGGCGGCTCCAAGGGCGACCATCCGCGCGGCGTTCGCCGCGAGGTCGTCAAGCTGTCCACCGAGGCAATCGAGCCCCGGAACCGGAGGATCTCCGGTGAAGGTGCCGATCACCACGGCGCAGTGCGGCAGGGTGGACCAGCACCGCGCCACTCGGAACAGCAGGTTGGTGCGTCGCCGTATCGACCCGTCCTCGCCGAGCTGCTGAAAGGCCAGGTCGTCGTCCACCATCCACACCACCATCGGGTGCTCCGCGGGGTGCGGCAGGTCCGGCATGGGCGTGTGGAGGTGGCCGCGGATCGCCGCGAGCTGCGCCTCGCGCGCGGCGCCGATAGGGACGGGGAGCGCTCCATCGAAGGCCGGCAGCAGACCGAGGGCGGAGGCGTGGTCCAGCGCGGGCCGGAAGGTGTCGAGGGGGACGCGATGGACCCGGAGTCCAGGGAAGTCCTCGATGGGGTGCGCTGACCCGGGAGCGTGGTTCTCCACGATCAGCGCACCCACCCGGCCAGGATACCCGGACGCGCGAAGCTCCTCGGCGAGGGAGTCCAGAAGACGACGCACCGACGCCCCACGTCCGACCGTCGCGAGCGAGACGAGCACATCCGGCACGTCGGACCGCGCGGGCGGCGCGACGTGCGGGCTCTCCTCGATCGGACCGCGGCCCAGGGCGAGCCAGCGCGGCTCTTCGCCGAACAGGTCCGGCCGCCGCCGGGCGACGACCGAGATGGCGTCCCCTACCAGCTGCGCTGGCAGCCCAAACCTCTCGACCAGGAGCGCGTTGAAGGCCTCGCGACCGAGCACCCGACGCACGGATCGTCCAATGCGGGTGTCCCGGACATACTCGGCATCCCGCAACGTCAGCACTGCTTCGGGCTGGATACGCACGGCGCGCAGGCCTGAGAGGAACGGCCCGAAGCCGACCTCGGTGTAGTGGGCGCGCACCATCGGAGCGAAGTCGTCGTAGGCGCGCGGCGTCGGGTCGAGGACGTAGACCGTCCTGGACTCCCCGGTCGGGAGGTCACGCGTTAGCGTCGGCCCGCCTGGCGCTCGAGGGTCGAAGCGGAAGCGCCACCCGTGAAAGGTCTGCTCCTGCACGGGGCCGTCGAGGTCCCACGGGCGCAGGTAGGGGTGTCCGTTGCCGACGTCGCACAGGAAGCGGCCCCCGTCGGCATGCACGAGGCAGACAAAGTGGTCGCCGGGCTCGCGCACGGTGGCCGCCGCGAGCCGCGCATCAAAGCCGACCGCCTGGAGGAGCGCAGTGAAGGGCGGCGTCGTGCGGTCGCAATTTCCACCAACGCCGGCGATGGCCCCGTCCACGACCTCGCTCAGCGGCTGAAGCTGCCACGGCCGCCCGTCGTTCGCCAGCAGCAGCAGATTGTGGAAGGGCACCGCCATGAGGTGCGCCGTCTGCAACGCGGCGATCCCATGCCGGTCATGCCGCACCTCAGGCGCGCCGAGGCGGGCGAGGTAGGCGTCCACCCGACGGGGATCGATCGTGGGAAGCCTCACGACAGGCTCCTGGAGGTGCGGTCCACCCATCGGAAGATGACGTCGAGCTCGGCGGCGTGCAGCGGGAAGGTCCAGGCTGGGAGCGACTCGTTGAGCCCGTGGATGCGCGCCCCTGAGTCGTTCACGCCCACGGCGAGGTAGCGCGCGCCGATAGGAAGGCTGTGGTTGAACGGGCAGCCGCCCTCGACCACGCTCTTGTTCAGGCCCCTGCGCTCGTGGCGCGCGCCGACGCCCCATCGCGAGGCCAGGCCGCGCAGCGCTCGGAGCAGAGCGCCAAGCGCCTCATCGGGCGGGAGGCTGCTGTCGTCGGGGCCCACCAATCGCCCGAGCAGGCGCAGCGCGCCGTCCTCATGGTCGTGGTATCCGGTCTCGTCCAGCCAGAGCGTCGGCCGTAGATCGCGCATCACCTCGGGCAGGAGCGCGTGGGCGACTGGGGAGCCAGTCTCCTCCTCGCCCTGGATCAGCCACGTGATCTCGGGCGCGGAGGGAAGCGCGGCGATGGCCGCGATGCGGCAGGCGAGCGGCCCCTTGTTGTCGGCGACGCCCCGCGCGAAGAGGCGCCCGTCAGCCTCGGTGAGCGAGCGCGGTGGGTGTGTCCACTTCTCCTCGCGACCGAAAGGGGTCACGTCATAGTGGCCGTAGAGGACGACGTGACCCGCCAGGCCCTGGGCCGCTCGGTGGGCCAGCACGAGGGGCCGCCCGCGCTCGCGGCCGACGGCTTCCACGGCGAATCCGAGCTGTCCCAGCCGTGTCGCCAGCCACGCCACGCAGGCGTCGTGTCCATCGCCATCAGGGCTCGTGTCGAACGCGATCAAGGTTCGCAGGTCATCCAGCGCCTCGTCGGCCGGTCGGCTCTCTGCCTGAGGCACCGGGTCATCGCCGAGGGTGATCCCATAGCGATCGGCGACTGCCCTGCCAAAATCGACGCAGACGAGGTCCCAGAGGCCCTTGTTGCTGGACCCGTAGACGTCGCGGCCCATGTGGGCGCGATGGGCCTTGCCGCTGATGATGGCGACGCGAAAGGCGGCCTGCACCTCGACATGGTCCAGCCTGGGCAGGTCCAGGCTGGCGCGGGCGGCGTCGAGCAGACGGCGAACGTCGTCGCGGGCGTACGCGCGGGCGAGCGCGTCCGTTGGGAGCGCGTGGGCGCGGGCCCGATCCTGCTCGTCGGGCTCCAGCATCGTCCACCAAGCCATCATCTCGCCGGAGTTCAAGGGCTGGATGAGCGCGTGAGCGACGGCGAGGACCCGGTGCAGCCCGTGCTTCAGGTGCGTCGAGCTCGCGTACATCTGGATGCGATTCATGGCGCGCTCCCTTGGCCGCCCAGCGTCGGGAAGGCGTCTTCGTTGAACACGGCCCCAGGTGGCACGGTCACGCGGCTCGACACCGGGTGCCAGCCTGCGCGGTCGGGGTCGAAGGTGCAGGTCGCATCGAGATAGATCGTGATGTAGGCGCGCCGCCAACCCGCCGTCGCGTTCGGCGGGCTGCTGTGCCACGAGAGGCAATGGTGGAAGATCGCCGAGCCCGCGGGCACCGGCACCGCCACCGCCTCCGCCTCGCGCTCTCCCCACTCCTTCGCCTCGTTGAGGAAGTCGATGGATCGGGTGATCGGCTCCTTGTGGCCGCCCGGCATGAAGCGCATCGCCCCCGACGCTGCCGTGACGTCGTCCAGGGCGAGCCAGCAGGACACCGCGCGGGGCTCGCCGACCGGCCAGTTGGCCAGGTCGCGATGCCAGGGGATCGTGCTGCCGCCGTGGGGCGGCTTCACGATCAGGTGGTCGTGGAACACGCGCACCCGCTCGCAGCCGATCAGCTCGGCCGCGATGGCCGCGGCGCGCTGATGGAAGAGCTGAGCCCGGAAGACGGCGTTGTGCTCCCACACGTTCGTCCACTGGGACACGACGGTGAGGTACTCGTCGAGCGGCGTGTCGATGTCTCTGGCCCAGGCCGCCGTCTGCTGGTCGAAGGCGCTGCGCAGGTGGGCCACGCGCTCTGAAGAGACGAGGGGGCCGAGCGCGAGATGCCCCTGCTCGAGGAACAGGGCGCGCTGCTGCGGGGTGACCTCAGGCATGGGAGAGCTCCGTGACGGGCGCGCCGTCGCGCACGATCTTGCAGAGGGGGTGGTTCGGCGCGTTCATGTGGCTCCAGCGCGCCCGCGGGGAGAGGAAGATGCAGGACCACGCCGCGCGTTCGCCGGGTTGGCGCATGGCGGGCGACGCGTGGAAGGTCACGGGTGTGAACGCCACCGCGTCACCAGCCGCGTAGGTCGGGGCGAGCTCCGGCCACGCGTCTGGGGCAAAGGCGAGGTCTGCGTCGTGGTCCTGAGGCGAGCCGTTGTGCAGGTCGACCACGGGGCGGGGCCCGAGCTGGTGACTCCCGGCCGCGAACCGGAGCGCGCCGGACATGCCGTTGGATGGCTGGAGGGGCACCCACAGCACCACGCCGAGCGGGCGATCCACTGGCCAGTACCCGAAGTCCTGGTGCCAGGGGAACGCCTTCTGGCCCCCGCGCTTCACGAGGAGGAGATCCTGGAACAGCACACCGGGCTCTCCCAGCAGCTCGGCTGCGAGCGGGCGCAGCGCGTCGGCGACCGCGCGCGTGGACCCCGGTCCTGCGGTTAGGTAGGGGTTGAGCCACTGGTCCATCAGCGCCGTGAGCGGCGGGCGATCCTGCGGCGTTGGCCCATGCGTGTAGAGCACCTGGCGGCTCATGGGCCGCTGGTTCGCTCGGTTCGCGGCGACCGCCTCGCGCAGCGCCTCGAGCAGCGGCGGCGCGATGGCCTGTTTGAGGACGGCGACGCCCTGGTCGGCGAGACCTTCCCGGGCTCTGGTGGCCGCGGTGGGGGCGAGGCTCGGTCGTAATGGCGAGGTGCTCTGTCCCATCAAGATCCTCGGTTCGGGAGCGGTGGAATGAGGCCGCGCTCGCGGAGCAGCGCGAGCGCGGCAGCGAGGGCATCGTCCGGAGTCCGGCCTGACATACGAAGGTGAAGCGGCAGATTGAATTCGGTTTCCCAAACCGCGCGATTGAGCTCCGCGGAGACGGCCTCCGCGAAGCCCGGCGCCATTGTCTCGCGGTCGACCGCCGTGGGCCCGCGGACCTCCAGGCGTCGTTGGCGCTCCGTCTCGTCCAGCGTGACGACGATGGAGAGATCCGGCGCGGGGATGGCACGCGCGACGGCGGCGAGATCGAGGGTCACGCCGCGGGCGCGGGCGTAGGCGATCGATGAGCGCCAGTAGCGGTCGATGACGACGTGGCGACCTCCTGCGGTGAGCACCCGCGCCCTCATTCCAAGGGCGCGAGCGCATGCCGCGTGGAACAGGCAGCGGGAGGTCGGGTCGTCGCCGAGCCCCGTGAAGACGCCGTGGGCCACGGAGCGCGGGAGCCCTGGCATGCCGAGCGCATCGCCCGACAGCGCGCCCGCGAGCGCAGCGGCCAGGGTCGACTTCCCGACGCCGTCCAGGCCCTCCAGGGCGATCAGCAGCCCAGAGGCGTCCCTCTGTGGGTGGGGGAGCGGCGGGTTCAACGACGACTCGCGGCGACGCGGTGGCGCGGCGCACGCTGGCCATACGCCCGCAGGCGCATGCGGTCGGGGCTGCGAACCACGGTCACGATGGTCCCGTCCCGAGCGAGGACAACCGCGACACCGACCGCGCGCTCGGGGACGCCGACGCCCGTGGTCCGAGCGGCGCGTGCCTCCCGGCGACCGAGGTGGTAGGCCGTGCGCCCATTCCCCTGGCGGATCTCGCGCCCCCACACCAGGGCGAGCTCAACGTGGGTGATGGGTACGCTTCGCTGTGCGCTTCGGCGGTCGGCGTGGTTACTCCAGTCTTCCATGAGCACCTCCTGCTCCCGTGCAAGTAAGCAACCCACGTGCCACACGATTAATCAGGTTTCGAAGGGTATGGGATCTCGCAGATGATGCAGAACACTCTCTATTTCGAGATGAATGACGGTCGCGCTGGCCGTGGGTCAGGACCTTGATGTCAGACGCGCGAGCCAGCGACCTGCGGACACCCGCGCTGCTCGCGGCGTGTCCTGGCGCGCCGGTCCTCATCTACGCCCTCTCGGGGCTTGGCAAGAGCACGCTCGCGGCGGCCCATCCACAGGAGGTCCGTGACGCCGACGATCTCCTCTACGCCGCGGTCGCGGCGGGCTTCCCCGAGCTCGACCCTCGCGCGAGGCTCCGAGCGTGGCGGGAGCTTTGCCACCGACGACCCTGGATGGAGGGTGGCGACGACCTCCTGCTCTGGGCGGCGGTGCGCCGCGCCTTCATCGAGCCCTTCGTCGATGCGATGCGCGAAGGAGCCCACCGGCTTGTGGTCACAAGCCTGATCGACCCACCATGGCTCGTGAGCGCGTACTACGGCGTCGAGCGTGGGGGCTACCTCGCGCACCTACGGGCTGCGGGACGAGACGCGGACAACCGGCAGTCAGAGGCGATGAACGACCGGTTGGAGGGCTATTCGCCCTTGGTGCGCCTCGCGCCGGGCGCCTTCCTCGAAGACCGAGAGGAGATCCAGGCGGTCATAGGCACAGCAAACGGCCACGACCGTTGTTGACGGCCGCAGCTGGACCCGTGATGAGGCGCCGGGCAGGACCCCGACGCCCCAAAGCCGGACGCGCCCTATCTGGCTTCCGGGAGGCGGTTGTGCCGACCGTGATTGCAGGCGTAGCAGGCCAGCCTCAGGTTTCAGAGCGCGTTCGGACCACCCGCACCGCGAGGGTGGATGTGGTCCAGGGTGAGTTGATCCAGCGGCAGTGAGCGGAGACACAGCGCGCAGCGCACACCATCGGAGCAGGCCAACGAGCGCTTCTTGCGATTCTTATCCTTGGAAGACATGCCCACGGGGATGAGACGGTGGCCACCTCTGCCTGCGAGGCCCCTGAGGGCTGGGTGGACAGCGCGGGCGACTGCGACGACGCGGACGACACGGTGTACCCCGGCGCCACGGAG
>CAZKWG010000467.1:0-6560 GCA_964556105.1 uncultured Enterobacterales bacterium
GCGCGAGCTCCGCGAGGCGGCCCTTCGCCATGCCCGTGCGCGCATGGTCAGGGTTCTCCGCGAGGAATTTCTCGTAGGCCTCGATGGTGTCGGCCTTGCGCGCGTCCTCGTAGGGGTCGGCGCAGCCGGCGAGCAGGGCGATCAAGAGCAGGGCAGGAAGCGACATGAGCGGGCTCCTCTCACAGGTGCGAGATCTAACCGATGAAGCAGGCGGCGGTGTGATATCGGAGGGGTGCGCGTCGCGAGGGCGCGTCGAACAAGAAACACGTGGAGTGGACGATGATGACGCTGACCATCCCTGTCCTGGGCATGAGCTGTGGCGGCTGCGTGTCCAGTGTTCAGAAGGCGGTCTCCCAGCTCGCTGGGGTCGCGGAGGTTCAGGCTCAGCTCGAGCCCGGCCAGGTGACGGTGCGCTTCGACCCGGCGGCGCTTCAGGCGGCGACCATCGTGGAGCGCGTCGAGGACGCGGGCTACAGTGTTCCAGAGGGCTGGCAGGCGGCCAGCTGAACGGCGGGAGAGACGACGATGAAGCGGCTACGTCAGGCGATGATCCTCCTCTTCGTGGCATGGTCGAGCGCGGCCCTCGCGGAGACGGGCGATACCGGTGACACGGGCGAGAGCGGGGAGACGGGCGACTCGGCGGTCGATACGGGCGAGCTCCAGGAGGCCTACTCGCTCTCCGAGCGCACGGGCGAGGAGGGCGGCTGCGGCTTCGGCTCGAAGGCCGCGCTGTTCGCCCCGGGGTTGTTGATCGGCCTGGCGCTGGCGCGGCGCAGAGGCGCCGACCCGCGCTGAGCCAGCGTCTGGTCTGCGTCAGGTCTCGTTGCGCAGCTTCCAGTCCAGCACGAGGCAGCTCACGGGCGGGGGCAGGTTGTCCTCGCCGATGATCTTGCCCGCCTCCTTGGCGTTGCCCTTGAGCACGGCGAAGCAGGGCACCGCGATGGCCTTGGCGATGGTGCGCGCGGTCTGCTCGAGCACCCACTTGCCGCCTTCGCCCTGGTTGCTGAGCACCGTGCCGGTGAAGGTCTGGGTGAAGTCGATCCCCACGTCCTTCTCGGTGAGGTTGTTGTTCTCCAGCTCCGCGGACCAGTACTTGGCGACGCGGGCCGTCGGGCTCCACTGGATGGTGTCGTCGGGCAGCTTCGCGCCGTTCTTGCCGAGCTGGCGCGCCATGCTCCGGATGATCTGGCTCGTCCGAGGCCGATCGTCGTCGCCCTGCAGGAAGAGGCAGGCGCTGCGCCCCTCGCGGATGGGGTCGAGCCCGGTCTCCAGCGTGCCCTCGGGGAGGACGGCGCTGGGATCGAAGCCGAGCATGGTCTGGAGGAGCAGCTCCTCGCGCTTCGCCTTGTCGTCGCGCACGGCCTCGTAGTCACGCAGCACCAGCGCGTCGGCCTGGGCGTTCAACCCGAGGTTGCGCGCGTGGCGATAGCTCATGCGCAGCAGGCCGCGCCCGCAGACCTCGTTCTTCTCGCTGTCCTCGATCTCGCGGAACTCCGAGCGCAGGGGACCCGGGTCGGCGCCCACCCACATGAGGATGCGGGCGGTCTCGACGTCGATGTCCTCCTCCTTGAAGAGCTGCTCGCGCCAGTTGGCGAACTCGCTGGACTTCTGCCCCTTGGCGAAGACCAGCCAGTCCCAGGGCTTGGGATCGAGGAAGAGGTTCTTCGTCGCGCTCTGCACGGCGGCGCGCAGGTCGCTGTCGCTCTCCAGCGCGGTGCCGAGGAGGGGGCTCGCCGTGATCGCCGCGGCGAGCTCGTGGAACTTCAGCTCGCCGCCGGTCTCGGAGAGCGTCTTGGCGATGGAGAGCTGCTGCTCACAGCTCTCGGCGCTCTTCGTGACGCGCGTGACCTCGGTCTGGTACTTCTTCCGGCTGCAGAAGGCGAAGCCGCCGAAGATGTAGCCGCCGAGGATGGCCACGCCGAGGAAGATGTTTCGCGGCTGGTAGATCGAGCCGGACTTGATGAAGACCCAGGCGCGCGACGCCATCTGCGCCGGGCCGTGCGTGAGCAGCGTGGTGATCGCCTGGCGCTTTCCTTCGGCGGCCAGCGTGCCAGCGGTGAGCCGGCGGCGCCCGCTGCGGACCTTCTTCTCCTCGGCGCGCTTCTCGACGATCTCCGGCGGGAGCACGTCGAGCTCGATGATGAAGCGCGGGCCGTCGGCCGTGACCAGCGAGAAGGCGTCCCCCGGGCGCACGGCGGTCGGGGTCAGCACCTGGCTCGGGCGGCGCTCGCCGGGCTTCCAGAGAAAGATGGTCGCCGTGCGCTCGGCGGGGGTCACGATCAGGCTGTTGTCGCGCTGGCGCAGCAGCTTGGCGTGCTCCGGCAGCACGCCGAGCGACTCCGAGAGCACGATGTGGCATCGCTCCCCGTTCGAGCCCAGGCGCACCTCGAGCCCCTCGAAGGGTCCGAAGCGTGTGCCGCCGAACTCCGGCGCCAGTCGCAGATAGGTGACGAGCTCGTCCATTCCCGACTCCGGCGCACATGCTACCACCGCAGGCCCTGCCAGTGGTACAGTGGCGACCACGGCGCGGCCCTCGCGCCCGGGGTCAGGTCCTCGTGAACATCTTCCTCCTCCCCTATACCTGGACGCGGCACTTCGCGATGGCGCTCTGGTGCGGCGCCGCGGGCCTGCTGGCCTGGTGGTTGGCGCTCTCCTGGGTGGTGCTGATCGGCCCGAGCTGGTCGCCGGAGTGGGATGGCCCCATCCTGCTCTGCACGATGTCCGTCTTCATCGCCGGCGCGAGCCTGATCGGTGAGGGCAACCTGATGCGGCTCCCCATCGCCAAGCGGGTGGGGCGCACGCTGCTCGGCATGGCGATCAGCGGCGCGCTGACCTTCGCCTGGTACTGGGGCTGGCACAAGGTGGCGCTCTCGCTGTTCTTTACGGGAGATGTGGCCCGGGACGCGACCGACGCGAGCCTGGTCAGCCTGCGCTTTCGGCTCGGCGCCTTCGCCATGGGCGGCTTCGCCTGCGGGCTGGGACCGATGTTCGTCCGCAAGGGCGAGGGGTGGTTCGTCCACATCCTCTCGGGCTTCGCCGGCGGCTTCGCCGCGGCGGCGGCCTGGTACGCGATGAACCAGGCGGCGACCCGCGACCTCTATCTGGGCGGCGCGGCGATGGGCGTGGCCTGGGGCTTCGCCTTCGGCCTGCTGGCCTGGCCCATCCCCGACAAGCTCTACGCCGGCTGGGTCCGCGTGCTGGTCGGCGGGAGGCACGGGCGACGCATCCCCATCGACGCCAAGGACGGCTCGGCCCGAGAGCGCTTCGTCGGGCATTTTCCGCGCGGGCTCGACCTCTTCATGCCGCTGGACGAGGGTGTGCTCGAGCTGCACGTCTCGGTGACCGTGGACAAGGATCAGCGCTACCGGGCGCGCGGGCTCACCTTGCAGCCGACGCTGGTCAAACGTTTCCTGGAGAAGATCGATCTGCGCTACGACCCGAGGCGCCCGGCGCCGCTCGAGACGAAGCTGAACAGCGGGGATCGTCTGCTCCTCGGTCAGGGCGCGAACAGCTCGGAGCTGGAGTTCATCATGCTTCCGCGGGAGGAGCAGTGAGCCGCTGCAGACGTCTCGGCGCGCTCCTGGTCGGCGCGCTCCTGGCCTTTGGCGCGGGCTGCGCGGAGGAGCTCACCCCCGTCATCGGCACGACCATCCGCGTCGGCAAGCCCAAGGTCGAGCCCGGCACCGAGCTGGAGCTGAAGATCTTCACGAACAAGGGTGAGTGCCTGAACTCGGTGGCCCCCGACCTCGTCGACCGCTGCGTGCCGCACGTGGACCGCGCCAGCGGCGAGGTGCGCCTGGGCATTCAGTACAGACTGGATACGGACGTCTTCTATATGCCGATGGCGGCGGAGAACCTGGGCGTCTTCCATCAGGGCACGGAGATCCAGGACGGCCAGAACGGCCAGCGCTACCAGCTCATCCCGCACGAGCCGCGGCCGACCACCCAGCTCTTCATCCTCGTCATCGACGGCTCCTCCTCGATGTTCGAGGAGGACCGGATGGAGAAGGTGCGCGCGGCCCTGCTGATGCCCGAGGTCAAAGAGGCCTTCTTCCCGAAGGGCGTGCGCAGCGGCGTGGTCATCCTCACCTTCACCGACAGCAAGCCCGAGCCCCTGGGCGGCACGCTGGAGGTCATTGACGACGTCCAGGTCTATACGCGAAAGATCAAGCGCGAGCTGCGCGTTCTCTCGGGCTACACGCATCTCTACGACTCGATCACCTACGCCACCGGCGAGCTCCTCCAGACCGAGACCGTCAAGCGCTTCATCGACCTCGAGCAGGCGGCGCCCACGGTCATCGCCCTCACCGACGGCTTCAACAACCTCGGGCGCACGGACCTCTGCAGCACCAACGCCCCGCGGCTGACCTCCCTTCTGCGCCACCTCACCAAGGTGCGCAGCAGCGAGGAGAGCGACCTGCGCAAGCGGCCGCAGGTCTTCACCGTGGGTCTGGGGCGCCCGCTCCGCAAGAGCTTCAAGCTGCCCGAGCTCAACAGCGCCTCCTTGGAGGTCTCGCCCGCGCAGCTCTGCGGCAAGTTCATCAACCGTCCGATCGACGGCGATCTGGAGCGCTACGGCATCGACAACGCCAGCATGGCCTGGATCGCCGACGTCGGCGGCGGCTTCGACTTCGTCAAGAACACCAAGGAGGGCCTCGGCGAGGCCTTCCAGGCGGCGGCCGCGAAGCGCTACACGTGGTTCGAGGTGCGCTATCGGGTAGACCCGTTCTATCTGCGGCGCGCCTTCCGCTCGCGCATGCGCCTCCTGACCTTCGCCTCGGCGGAGTCCAGCGTCATGGTCTACCCGAGCGCCTGGCTGGACGCGCCCCCTGGGGTAGAGGGTGAGGACGGCTGGCACGAGCCGCGCACCTACCTGCACACCGCGACCGTCGCGATCCCGGCGCTGGGGGCGGTGCTCGCCGTGACCTATCTGACCGCCGCCTGGTTCAACTCTCGCCGCGCGCTGTTGCGAAGGGGGAGACGAAGGAAAGAGCAGGCGCCCGTGCAGGCGGCGCCTCCGCAGCCTCCCGGCACTTAGGGGCGCGCTGACGACGCTCTGATCTGCAGACCTTGCAGGCACCGACGTCCCTCGCATAACATGGCAACCCTGGAGACCCTCCGGGCGCGGAAGGTGCCAACTGGCGCAGTTCATCGGGCAGTACGAGGTCATTCGAGACTTGGGCGTCGGCCGCGCAGGAGCGGTCTATCTGGCGGTCGGTGAGCCTCCGCCCAGAGGCGCCGAGCGCCCGGTTCGCCGCTTCGTGGCCATCAAGCGGCTGCGCGAGGTCCCGGATCGCGAGCGCGCCATCGCCGCCTTGCGGCAACGCGCCGCCCTCATCGATCAGGTTCGGGATCCCCGCTTCGCCGAGGTCCTCGACTTTCTCCCCGACGAGGCGGCCGTCGTCAGCGAGTACGTCCACGGGATCACCCTGGCGCGGGCGCTGGAGACCCTCCGCAAGTCGCGCGAGCAGGTGTTCACCGAGGCGGCGGTCGAGATCGGCGTCGAGCTGGCCGAGGCCCTTCACCGCGCGAACAGCACGCCTGGACGCAGCGGCGAGGCGCTCGGGCTGGTCCACCTGCGGCTCTCGCCGACGAACGTCATGCTGACGGCGGACGGGTCCGTCCGCGTCCTGGACTTCGTCATGGGCGGCGTCGTGCCGCTCACGGGGCGAGGCGGCCCCGAAGACCTGCTCTTTCTGGCGCCCGAGCAGGCTCGACGCGAGGAGGTGGACCACCGCACGGATCTCTTCTCCGTGGGTCTGATCCTCTACGAGCTGCTGATGAACCAGTCCGCCTGGCAGAGCGGCGAGTCCAAGCGCTCGGAGAGCGAGCTGCTGCGGCTCATCGCCGCGGGCGACCTGCGCGAGGCCTGCCGCAGCCTGGAGCAGACCCTCCCCGCGCTGGGCCCCATCCTCCGCAAGCTGCTTCAGGCGCGCCCCGAGGACCGCTACCGCTCGGGCGCCGACCTCCTGGTAGACCTCCGCCGCCAGCTCTACCGGGAGCGCGGGGCCTACCTCAAAGAGTTCTGCGAGTTCTACTTCAGCACGATCCAGAAGCTGGAGCCCGCCCCCGACCTCGAAGAGCACGGCGGGGCCCGCGGGAAGCGCCGCAGCATCGAGGAGCGGCTGCGCGACTCGCTCTCGCGCGAAGGATCCGCGCCTGCGACGACGCCTCCGGCGAGGGCGCCGCTGGCCGCCAGCAGCCAGGAGGCGGCGCCCTCCCCCCCGAGCCGCGCGAAGGGGCCCGCGGAGCCGCCGCGTCCTCCTCCCCCGCGGCTGGCTTCCCCCCGCGCCCAGGCCCCGTCTGTGCCGTCAGATTCGGAATCCGAAGGAGAGCCCATGTCCACCGGTGGCAAGAAGGCGCCGCCTCGTCCGCCTGTCGGCGGCCCCGCCAGCCGCGCTCAGCCGTTCTCGCCCAGCCCCGAGGGGCCGCCCAAGAAGGGTGGAGGCGGCCCGATGAAGGTCATCGGCGAGCGTCGGCCCGACGAGACCGGCATGCTCGAGATGGTGCCGCTCACGGCGGACAAGGACAAGCAGAGCGCGGCGGAGGATCCCAGCGCG
>CAZKWG010000468.1:0-6559 GCA_964556105.1 uncultured Enterobacterales bacterium
CCTCTACGAGCCGGTCTACGTGCGTACAGAGGAGACCGACGCCTCTCGACGCATGCTCACCGCGCAGACAGCCCGCCCCAGGCCAGGGCCGACCGGAGCCGACCTCAGCCCCGCCCCTGTCGCCCCAGGTGGACCCGCAGCTCGTCCAGGGCGCGCGCCCGCAGCCGCGCGTTCGGCTCGGGCTGGTCGGTGAGCACGAAGCGCAGGCTCTCCAGGCCGTCGACCAGGCCCTGCATCGCCGCCCGCGTCGCCTCCAGGGCCTCGTCCGCCGCCCCGTACCGCGCCAGGAGGTCCTGGCCGTCGGGCGGCCGGTCTTGCAACAGGCCATAGGCCAGGCTGGCGCTGGATCGTTCGAGCAGATCGGCCGCCGGGACCAGCCGCCGCGCCGCCCGTGACACGGCCTCGGAGGAGACCAGGACGATCCGCGCCGCCTCGGCGAGATCCAAAGTTGGGTCGGACACGGGAGGACCTCCAGAGAACGGGTGTGCAGCAGGCTTATCGCGCACGGATCCACTCTGACGCGTGGTTGTGGCTCTGGACCCGAAGTCCTGCTTGTGTGCTTCCGGTCGCCGGAACGCCGCAAATGGGCTTGCTGAGCGCGAGTTCGCGGGGTATACGCGCCCGATGAGCGCCAGACCGCTTCTACGCTTCACGCCGCCCGATCCCCGGCTGTACATGACGGCGGGGCGGTATCTGGCGGAGTGGTGCGCGGCCCAGCCCGATCGGGGTACGGCGGAGAAGGTCCGCGAGCTGGCCCGCCTGGCCGGCTGCTCCGAGACGCAGATGTACTTCGTCATCGAGGAGAAGCGGAATCTGCCCATGACCTGCGCCCGCCAGCTCGTGGCGCAGCTCGGGCTGACGACCGAGGGCGCTGACCATCTGCTGGAGCGCTTCGAGCTGCCCCACCTGCCCACCCGCGTGGCGCGGGAGCGGCGGGAGAAGCTGCTCGCGGACATGGCGCTGGCCTCGGACCTGACCTGCGGACCCACCCACACGCTCATCGCCGATGGCGCGCCCGACGCCGCGGTCGAGGCGGCCCTGGCGGTCGCGGTGGCGGCCCTCGAGGGGGATCGCCCGACCCCCGCCCAGCTCCTCGACGCCGCGGTCCCGCCCCTGCGCACGTCCCACCTGGACGCGGCGCTGGGGCGCGCGCCGACCTGCAGCCGGGTCGCGCCGCGCCTGTGGGCCGTGCCCGCGCCCGGCCCCGACGCGGCGGCCGCCTATGTCCACCATGGGTTGTTGAGCTTCGCCGCCGACGCGCTGCTGCGCCTGCCGCCGACGGACCGGGACGTCCACTCGTTCACGGCCTCGGTGGACGAGATCGGATACGAGGCGTTGGACGCCGTAGACCGGCAGCTCGAAGCAGATCTGGTCAGCCTGTGCGAGGACGCCGAGGTGCGGGTGCCGACGCGGGTGATCGCCGTGCTGCGCCAACGGCTCACGGTGGCGGGCCCCTTCCCCGCCGGCGCGTCGGGCGGCGGCGTGCGCTGGCGCGCCTCGAACATCCCGCTGGCGCCGTTGGACGAGGCCCCGGCCGCCCCTCCCGAGGACGGCCCGCCCGCGCGGCCCCACCCGATCGGCGTGACCTCCTTCCCCACGTGGCTGGCCATCTGGCGGAGCTGGGCGAAGGCCGCGGGGGTGCCCTGCTCGGACAAGGACCTGGCGGCGCAGACCGGGCTCTCCGCGGCCTCCATCTACGATCTGGCGACGGGCACGGTCCGCTTCGCCTCGGATCACGTCTTCCCGTTCCTCAAGCCCTTCGGGTTCGAGAAGGATCGGCCCGCCCAGCTCGCGCTGGAGGGCATGGCGATGGTCGCCGCCAACGACGACCGTCGCTGGACGGCCCGGCTGTTGCGGGGGCTGCGCCAGCTCGGCGTGGATCGGGGCAGCCCCAACCTCGCGGCGGACGCCCACTACGTCGCGTCCGAGTGGTTCACTCGGGCCATCTGCGCCCTGGCCAGCCTGCCGGGCTTTCAGCTCATGGAGGGCTGGGTGTCGCGGGCGATGAGCGGGCGCATCGACCCGGACACGGCGCGGGCGGCGCTGCTCGCCCTGGGCCGCGTGGGCCTGCTGCGGCGGGACGCCGAGGGGCGGGCGGTGCTGGCCGATCCGGGGGTTCGGATCGAGGGGCCCCACGCCGCGGTCGCCCTGTTCGAGCTGCACCGCGCCCAACTCGCCCTGTTTCAGACCGAGCTGGACCACCGCGACCCCGGTCTGCGGCTGAGCGCCTGGGTGACCGGCCTGCCGGAGCAGGGGCTTCCCCGCCTCAATCGCCTGATCGCCCGCTGGGACGATGAGGTGCGCGCCGTCCTGCGGGAGGCTGAGCGGCGGCGCCTGGCGGGCGCGCCCATGGACCGGGTCGTGCTGCTCGGCCGCCAGATCTTCCCCGTCTTCCTGGGCCTCAAGGCCGGCCGGACCCGGCGCGCCCCGAGGCGCCGCGCGGCCCCCCCAGTCGAAGGAGCCTGAGATGTCTCGCCGCTGGGCACCGCTGCTGCTGCTGGCCGCGCTCTCGGGCGCCGCCCGGGCCTGGATCTGGGAGGACGGCAACCCCTACGGGCTGATGGGCAAGATCCCCGTCCGGCTCAGCGTGCAGGGGCGCTTCGCCTCCTACGTGCTGAGCGGTCGCCACGGCCGCCACCTCGAGGTGCGCCTGCCGCGCCCGGCCCGCCTGGACGAGCCCCTCGCGCTGCCCGCGGGGGACTGGGCCGACCTCACGCTGGTCCTGGACGGGCCGGTGACGGTGGCGACGCCGGGCGGGTCCGCGGTGCGCCTCGAGGTGCCCGCGCTGACCGTGGCCCTCGACGACCCCGAGGCCCGAGAGATCCACCTGGAGTGGACCCTGCCCGAGGGGGCGCTCAGCGCGCTCATGGCCGGCGTCGCGCCGCGCGGCCTCGCCCAGGCGCTCGAGGACGGCGGTCTGGCGGTGAGCCTGCGCGCAGACGGCTCGCCCGCGCCCTAGGGCGAGCGCCCTCGCGGTCCTGGCCCTGGCCCAGGTGGATGTCCGCCCCCGAACGGCGTCCGTCGACGGTCGACCAACGCTCCGTCGACGGAGGCCGCGCCGGCCACAAGTAGCTGAAATTATTGTGGCATACAGCTTGCATAAGCGCCGGTACTCTTCAGGAGTCACCGTGCGCTACGAGCAGCAGCCCCTCCACACCGACCGTGTCCAGGCCACCGCGCCCGGTACGTCCAGCCGTCTCGAAGCCCAGGACCACGTCGGCAACGCCTGCGTTCAGGACCGCGCCGGACTGGGCCCTGACGTCGCCACCGACCAACAGCTGCTCGCGGAGCAGATGAGCTTCGACGCCGGCAGCTACGCTCTCGAAGATTTCACTCCTTCCACCGGGATCGGTTGCTTCGACGCCCAATACGATCCAGTCGATCAGGTCATGGGTGTGCAGCTCCGCCTGGCCTTCGACTTCGAGCCCGCCGGGGCCTCCGGGTGGCTCGACCGCCTCTTCGACTGGCCATGGGAGGACGATGGCTGGACCGAGGACGCGAAGGCCGCGTGGGTGGAGCGCTTCGTACAGGACACGCGGCAGATCTGGGGCGAGCGCTTCACGTTCTCCTGCGCTCGCCCTGGTTGGGAGCGTTATCAGGCGCGGGTGAGCGTGGACATTCAGGTCGTCGAGGACCCCGGGCAGGCCCACTACACGGTGTTCGTCCCACGCCATGCGCAGAGCGAGGCCGCTGGCCCGCGTGGCGAGGGCCACGATGAGCGCGGGTGGGTAGGGGACGGCTTCGCGGTGCTTCAAGAGGAGCACGCGTCGCGGACGCCGCAGTCTTCAGCGGTGGCTGAGGCGGAGGCCGCGCGGCTGCTGGACACCTTGCCCGACAGTGTTGGATACACCTGGGAGGACGGTCGGCTTCGCCCAGCCCCTGGCGCAGAGGCGTCCCTGGACCGGGCCGTCACCATCCTGAACGCGGCGCTCCCGTCCGCCTGGAAGCCGATCATCGCCCTGCGCGGCTGGCGACCGGCTGAGGAGACATCGGAGCGTTGGCCGCAGGCCGCATGCGAACATGCCGCCGGGCACCTGCGCGCGGGCGGAGTGCCGCACCCGATCAGCGTGGACGATCCACTCGCCGAAGACGGGGGAGAGGGCAGGGTCACGCTCACCCCCGCGGTGGACGATGGACAACTCCAGTTGTATAGGAGCAAGCAACACCCGTTCTCACGAGCTGGACACGAGGTAGGGCACATGTTCGGGCTCATCGACGAGTACGCCGTCGGACGGGAGGGCAGCGCAGAGGACATCGCGGCCCAACATCGTCAGTTTGGCGAGAAGGCTGCGCGCATGGGCACGACCGCGCCGTCAGCGCCCGCGCAGACCTCCAGCCTCATGTCGGCAGGGCTCGACGTGCTGCCCTGCCACGCCGTGAGCTTCCACGAGGCGCTCTCGCAGATGACGGCGGGCTGGCTGGCCCCCACAGACTGGAAGATCGGCGCTGTCTCCGCCGAAGCGTTGCTCGCGCCTCCCGCGCCAGCGGTCGCGGCCGATCTCGACACCGGTGCGCCATGAGCCGTTCCGAACGGACACCTCGTGCTGGCGCGGCGATCCTCCTGGCCCTCCTGTTGGCCGCGGCGCTGGCGATCTGGCACAGACCTGCTCGCCCGCCTGTCTCCAACATCGTCTATTGGGGCGAAGAGCTGGTCGTCCCCTGGGAGCTCCACGAGCTGAACCAGCGGCTGGACATCACACAGAACGTGGCCGCCCTTCACGCGGAGGCGCCCGATCCCGCGATCGGCGCCGGGGGGCTGCTGGATCAGCAGCTCCGCGCTACGATCTACGAGAACAACCGATCCCCGCGGTTCTGGATTCGCCTCGCGGCGTCCGACGCGCTCTGGAGCGAGGTCGAGAGCGCCCTGGTCGCCGCAGGCCTGCCGCGCTCGCTCGCCGCCATCCCCTATGTTCACAGCAGGTTTCACCCGGAGAGCTTCGACGCGATGACAGGCGCAGCTGGGCCCTGGCACCTGCTCCCCGGCGTCGGCGGGCTGGAGCGCCTGGGGTGTCGGACGCGCGAGGGGCGTGTGGACAATCCCCCCCTCGAGGAGCATCTCCGCGGTCTGGAGGACAGCTTCCTCGACGCGAGCTGCGAGCGCGACGATCGTCGCGACCTGGCGCGCGCCACCGCGGTCGCCGTCCCCCTCTTGCGTCAGACCTGGGACCAGCATCGCCTGTCGTTGGAGGCCGCGCCGCTCGTCGCGACCATCGCCGTGCATGCGTCTCAACACCCGGGCGTCGTGTTGGGTGTGGCTGCGTTGCGTCGCTGCTTCGAGGACGCGCGCCGGAGCGGACGGCCTCGGGCGGAGATCTGCGGGGAGATCGTTCCACCGGATGATGAGACGATCGCGGGTTGGGCGCGCGCGCTGGAGGCTCCCTTGCGGTGATCCTGGGCGCGCGCCCAGCGAGAGACAGGGC
This sequence comes from uncultured Enterobacterales bacterium, assembly GCA_964556105.1. Taxonomy (GTDB): domain Bacteria; phylum Myxococcota_A; class UBA796; order UBA796; family CAZKWG01; genus CAZKWG01. The sequence goes on from CAZKWG010000468.1 coordinate 5,421, forward strand.
TGCGGCTGGAGGGCTCCCGACCCCCCCACCGCCCCCCTTCGGGGGGCCCCTCCCCCACGGAGGGGCGAGGGGGACACGGCGCGGCGACCGGGCATTCCTCGCCCCCACCCTCCCTGTGTCTTTTCGCCCATTCCCTCCCTCGCCACCTCACCCCCATCCCCCCAACAACCTTGCTCCAACCACCCTCTCCCGCCACACCGCACCCCGCTGGCACACACCTTGCACCGCTCCTCCATCCCACCCCAGGAGGACCCGATGTTCACCGCCATCCGCGCCACGCTGATCCTGGCGTTCCTCTCGCCCCTGCTCTCCTGCAAGACCCGCCTCGCCGACGAGATCACCGCCGGTGACGTCCATCTCTGCGCGGGCATCGTGGGGCAGCCGGAGCCTGACACGGGCTTCGCGTGGGACGTCGAGGGCGAGGTGGTGGAGGACGTCCCCGGCGACGGGCTGAGCGCGGACGAGCCGTGCGCAGGCGCCGAGCGGGTGCTGAAGATCGCCGCCGACGACGGTCAGACCTACCACCTGGGCTATGGGCTGAGCGACGCGGAAGACGCGCCGATCGCGGCGGAGCTGGCGGTGGAGGCCGGTGACCGCGTGCGGATGGAGCTGCTGGCGACCATCGGCTACTTCTACACCGGCCACGGGCTGGCGCTTCATCGTGGAGAGACGTTGCTGGCCGCCATCGCCGACAACAAGGCGCCGCCGCTGGACGCGCTGCGCGTTGTGGAGGGTGATCAGCTCGCCGCCGAGGAGACGGAGTGCGGCGATCAGCGCGGCTGGGAGATGGTGTTCGAGGCCGATGAGCGCCTGGCGCTCGCGCCGGTGGCGTCGGGCGCGCTGACGGTCGCGGGCGCCCCGATGCAGGCCTGGGCCCTGGCGGGCTGGGACTGGGAGCCTCAGAGCGGCGACCTCTGCACGGATCTGCTCAGCTTCTGGGAGTGGGCCGTGTTCGCCTCGCCTTGAGCCGGCGCCAGGATCTCAGCGCCGCGGCCCCAGGAGCTGGGCCACCGCGCGCTCGGGATCGGCGGCGGTGCCCAGGCCCAACGCCTGCTGGGCGGCCTGCTGCAGAGCCAGGACGGCCCGCTGCCGATCGGCGTCGCTGAGGCCCTCGTCCACCGTGGCGCCCAGACGGGTGG
>CAZKWG010000469.1:0-6552 GCA_964556105.1 uncultured Enterobacterales bacterium
GCATACCCGACGAGCGAGAGCGCCTCGGCACTCTCGGGGGCCGCACGCACCGCCGCGTCGAAGTACGGACGTGCGTCCTCCGCGAGTCCGTCGCGGAACAACGCGCGGCCGATCTGCAGCATCAGCTCGAGGTCATCGTCGTACCCCAGCTCCAGCGTGCGACGGAACAAGCGACGCGCCTCTTCCACGCGACCGAGCTTGAGGCACACCTCACCGAGCCCCGCGAGCGCATCCTCGTGTTCGTCGTCGAGGGCGACCGCGTGCTCGAAGGCGAGCCGCGCCCAGGCGATCTCCTCGCGAGCGAGCCGGGCGTATCCCAACCCGACATGCAAACCAACCGCAGCAGGATAGGTGTTCAGCCCTTCGCGGAGGACGGCCAGCGCCTCCTCGTACCGCCCCTCGTTGTACAACACGTGGGCACGTTCGTCGTATTCCTCGGAGCTCAGGAATGGAGTGGTCATGGCCCGCCACGTCTCCGTCCGGTCGGCTGCGCGTAGAGTATACCGCCGCTCCACGATGGATCAATAGCCTGCCTGACGAGTGTTTTCCACACGGCGGTCACTCGTCAGGCAGCGAGCGCGGACGCAATGTCCGACGCGAGCCGCGCGTTGGCCTCAAGCAGCGCGAGGTTCGCGCCGAGGGTGCGACCACCGGTCGCCCGTTCCACGGCCGCGAGCAGGAACGGCGTCGTCGCCGGACCACGCACCCCCTGCGCCCGCGCCGCCGCCAGCGCGTCCGCCACCGCCTCGTCGACCACTGTCGAGGAGACGGCGTGGGCTTCCGGCACGGGTTGCACGACCAGGATCGCCTCGCGACGCCCTAACGAGCGGTGCGCCCGGAAGATCCGGGCAATCTCGGACGGGTCGTCGGCCCGCAGCGCGAGCTTCAACCCGCTGCTGCGGCTGAAGAACGCCGGGAACTCGTCGGTCTGGTACCCGATGACCGGCACCGACAACGTCTCGAGCCGTTCCAGCGTCGCTGGCAGGTCGAGGATGCTCTTCGCCCCCGCACAGGTAACGATCGCACTCGTCCGCGCCAATTCCACCAGGTCCGCGGACTCGTCGAACGCCGGCTCGCGATGGACGCCGCCGATCCCGCCCGTCGCAAACACCGCGATCCCCGTTTGCGGCAGGAGCGCGAGGGTGGCGGCGACCGTAGTGGCACCACTTTCCCCGTGCACCACACAGGCGGCGAGGTCGCGCGCGGTGACCTTGCGAATGCCATCGCGTGCGAGGAATCGCTCGAGTTCGGCTGCGGTCAGCCCCATTGTCGGCTCTCCGTCGACGACGGCAGCCATCGCGGGCACGCTGCCACTCGCGCGCACAGCGCTGGTCATCCGCTCCGCCGCCTGACGATTGGCCGGGATGGGCAACCCCTGCGCGAGGACCGAGGTCTCGAGCGCGACGACGGGTCGCCCATCGCGCAGGGCGTCAGCGACTTCCGGTGTCAGGCGAATCGGGCCGGGGGCAGGCCGCCGGCTCACGAGCTGGTTTCGTCCTCGAACTGCTCGGCGCGCCAGGTATCCACCTTCTCGCGCTCGCCGGAGGTGTGATCCCAGATGGCGAGAATCTTCACCCGCTCACCTTCCCAGGCGTCGAACCCTTTCCGCGTTCCCTTGGGAATGACGATTTCATGGCCGTCCTCGAACCGCAGGACGACCTCGGGAAATTCACTGTTGTGGTATTGCTTGCGCAGCTTGGACGGCGTCCGCGGCATCGGATGGAGTTCAGGTGATGGCGCCCGCAGGCGCGTATTGCTGCCAGGCTCCGGTCGCCAAGCATTCATCGATCGCGGCCACGACGGCGTCGAGTTCGTCGTCGCGATTGTAGAAGTGCGGGGCCACGCGGATCCCCGCCTGCGGTCGATAGTCGATGATGATGTCGCGCTGCAGCAGGTACTGCGATACCTCGTACGCGTGCGGGACGGCAAACGCGATCGTGCCACCACGACGCGACGGGTCGCGCGGCGCGGTGATCGGGTACCCGCGTTCGTTGGCGAGCGCCTCGAGACGCGCGGTCTGCCGGAGGCTCTTGGCGCGGATCGCCTGGATCCCCGCGCGCCGCACGATGCGCGGACCTTCGAGCGCCGCATAGAGCGCAGGAATCCCGGGTGTGCCGCTCTGCCATCGATAGATGTGGTTCGCCCATTCCATCTCCGGCGCAAAATCGAATGGCCGCGCGTGGGCGTTCCATCCGGTCAGCGAGGGCTCGAGCGTCTCGCGCACGGCATCGGCCACATACAGGAAGCAGCCGCCCGGGCCGCCGCACAGCCACTTGAGGACGCCACCGGTCATGAAGTCCACGCCGCTCGCCTAGACCGGCGAGTGGTGGCTCGAGCTGTACGCGGACGACGGGCGCGTGGTGGTGGCCGCGCCCGTGACCGTGGGCATGCCCCCCTCGCCGGCCCCGCCCCTCGACCTGCCCGGGGAGGCGCCCTCGGACGCCGCTGGCGCCATGGCGGAGGCGCACGCCCTGGTGGGGGAGGTGAGGGCGATCTTCGATCTCGCCGGGGTCGCGCAGGATCAGACCCTGGACCTGCTCGCGCGCGCTCCTTTGGAGAGCGCCAAGACCTGGGACAGCGCGGACGCCCGCGAGCGCACGCGCGCGGCGGGCTTCGCCGATGGCGCCGGCCTGAGCTGCTCGGCCGCCACGGTGCCGCTCTGCCTGGACGCGGCGCTGCGCACCGGCGCGGGGCGCGAGGCTCTGCTCAACCCCGCCTTTCGGCTGGTCGGCGGCGGCGCGAAGGTCGAGAGCGGCGGCGTGACCCTGGTCCTCCTCCTGGGCGCCGAATGAGCCTGCTGCTGGTCGCGCTGCTGGCGTGCGTCCGTGGCCCCTCACCGCGCGGCGCGGCGCAGGGCGAGCGGGCGACGGCGCGGCCGCCCGAGGTGCGCTATCGGCCCGATTCCCCTTCGGACGCCGATGGGGAATGGATGGTGGCGGCGCTGCCCGGCGCGCAGTGGGATCGCGGGCTCGCCGCGGCGGCCTCCGAGCTGCTCTCGCTCGCCAGCGACCGCAAGGCCGTCCTCGATCCGGCCTCCACCCTGGGCGCGGCCGCGCGGGCCGGCTTTCCCGGGCAGGCGCGCTTCTCCCGCGTGCTCACCGGCGGCGCGCGCCCCGAGCAGCAGGTGGACGAGATCCGCAGGAACAGCGCCGGAGAGTCGTCCATCGACGTCGGGCTGGCCGTGCGACGCTACGGGGACGGCGTCGCGCTGTGGATCCTGGCCTGGGCGCCGCGCCGCGCCGAGATCGACCCGCTCCCGCGCGATCTGGCCCTGGACGGGACGGTGGCCCTGCGGGTGGACGTCCCGAAGGGCGAGACCGCCACGCCGAGGCTCTACCTGGCGCCGCCCGACGGCCCGGTGGAGCGTCTGCCGCTCAGCTCCGGGGTGTCCCGTTGGCTGGACCGCTTCGACGCGCCCGGCGAGTACCGGCTCTCCGTGACCCTCGAGGACGCACAGACGCAGGAGGTCGCGCTGCTCTTCTCCCTGTTCGTCGATGGCGCCCCGCCTCCGGGTAGCCCGCTGCGCGCGCCGGACGGCGAGGCCCCGGACCCTGTCGCCGCCGAGGCGCGCCTGTTCGCGGCGCTCAACACCCTCCGCGTGGCGCACGGGCTGCGCCCCGTGGCGCCCTTCCCGCTCTTCGATCCGGTCACGCGGGAGCACGCCGCGCTGATGGCCGCGTCCGGGCGTGTGGGCCACGCCTTGCCGGGGGTGACCGAGGGCGTGGCGGAGCGGGTGACGAAGCTGGCTCACCCACGGGCGGAGCACCACGAGGCCGTGATCACCGCCGCGAACGCCGAGGACGCGCTGGCCCTGCTGCAGGGCTCCCCCGCGCATCTGAGCCAGGTGCTCTGCGAGCCCTGCACCCACGCCAGCGTGGGCGCCGCCCTGGAGCCCGTCCTCGACCGCTCGCCCCGCCTGTTCGTGACCGTGGAGCTCCTGGCGTTCCCGAACGGCGAGCCGCGGGCCATCGATCACTACAACCGCTGATCATCCGTGGTTGGCACCCCCGCTGGTCGGCGGTATACCGTCCTCATGCGCGTCCTTCTGGTTCAAGCCTTCACCGCCCTCGATATGGAGCTGGTCTACCCGATCGGCCTCTCCTACCTGGCGGCTCATCTGGACGGCCACGAGGTCGCGATCTTCGACCTCAACCTGCACCGGGACGCGCCCTATCCGGCCCTGGAGGAGCGCCTGCGCGCCTTCCGGCCCGATGTCGTGGGGATCTCCCTGCGCAACATGAAGGTGGGCATGCCCCACCTCTACACGGACGATTTCCAGCCCCAGCAGGACACCATCGTCTTCATCAAGAAGATCTGCCCCGGCATCCGGGTGGTCGCGGGCGGCACGGCGTTCAGCCTGTACGCCGAGGCGATGATGAAGCGCGTCCCGTCCATCGACATGGGCGTCTGGGGCGAGGCCGAGCACCGCTTCCCGCAGCTCCTGGCCAACCTGAGCGAGCCCTGGAAGACACCGGGCGTGTACTATCGGGACGTGGGCGGCGAGATCCGCTTCAGCGGAACCCCGCCCGCCGTGGACTTTCCCGCCCTCCGCCGCCCGCGCCGCGATCTCGTGCCGCACGCGCCCTACGCGGCGAGCAGCTTCGTCAGCGTGGGCGTGCAGACCAAGCGCGGCTGCGCGTTGACCTGCATCCACTGCTCGGACGTCTACCTGGCGGGGAACCGCGTGCGGATGCGGCCCGCGCGCGAGGTCGTGGACGAGATGGAGGAGCTCGTCGTCGGCCACGGCGTCCAGCAGCTCTTCCTCTGCGACCAGATCTTCAACATCCCCGTGCAGCACGCCGTGGACATCTGCAAGGAGATAGTCGATCGCCGGCTCCAGGTGGCCTGGTCGGCCTGGTTCAACGAGCACCGCAAGACCCTGCCCGACGAGCTGATGGTCTGGCTGCGCCGCGCCGGCTGCGGCCTGCTCTCGTTCTCGCCCGACCACGTAGACGACGAGATGCTGCGCAACCTCGGGAAGAACTTCCGGCACGAGGACCTGCTGTACACGGTCGAGGTCGCGAAGAAGCACGGCATGGACGTGGAGTACAGCTTCTTCCTCAACTCTCCAGGGGAGGACATCCGGAGCCTGTGGAAGATCTTCCGCTTCCTCGGGCACGCGCGGATGGAGCTCGGGCCGAAGCTGCGCCCGTTCACGCTGCTGTTGATGCAGCCGATCCGCATCTATCCGCACACGAAGCTGGCGGAGAAGGCGCGCGAGATGGGGATCATCCCCGCTGACCACGATCTGATCGAGGGCCAGTACTGGAACCCGGGCGCGCTGAGCACGGTCGTCAAGGGCATTCAGCGGGGCGCGAGCGGCCTCTACCAGGCCCGCCAGACCTGGCGGCGGGTGACCGGCGTCACCGGCGCCTCCGTCTCGCGCTGAAGCGGCTAGATTAACTAGTCTCCCTTGAGGTACTTCCTCAGCGGCTCGGTCCGATCGCCGGCATGCATGGCGGCGAGCCGCTCGGGGAAGGGCATGGTCACGGGCGCGCGCACGAGCTTCTCGAACAGCAGCGGGCCCACCTTCGGGTTGCCCACCGGGTCGCCGACCTCCTTGCGCACGGCCTCGTACAGCCAGGCCTCGGTCATGTAGGCGAACAGGTAATTCTGAGCGTAGGCGGGGTAGTTCCAGAGGATGTTGGAGATGAGGGCCGAGTCGTAGACGGCGCCGGTCTCGGTCTCGGGCGGCCCAGGGAGCCCGGTGAGGCGGGCGCGGGCCTCGGCGGCGGTTCGGGCCACGGCGGCGAGGTTGGTGGGATCCTCGTAGAGGCGGCGCTCCGCCAGCGTGTCCACGATGCTGCTCGTGATCCAGGCCGCCATGTGCGAGCGGCGCCAGGCGGCGAGGGCCTCGCGCTCGGCCTCGGGCAGCTCGGTGACGTAGCGGGCGCTGAAGCTGGGCTCGTAGACGAGGCGCTCGAAGAAGGAGGCGAAGCCCTCGAACCAGGGGGAAGGGGGCTCCCAGAGCACGGGGCTGGACTGCGTGTCGGCGCCGAGCGCGCGCCACCAGACGGCGTGTCCGCCCTCGTGGGCCAGCGCCTCGTACTGCCACATGCTCCAGCGGCGATCCTGGCTGACGGTGATGGCGACCTCGTCCGGGGGGCGGATGGGGAAGCCGTAGACGCCCTGGCGCACGTAGCGGCTGGGCCCGGAGTAGACCTGCCAGCCGGTGGTCGGGATCCCCATGTCGTTGAGCGCGGTGGTCACGCGCTCCTCGGCCTTGTCCGCGTCGAAGAAGGCGTCGGCGGCGTCGCGCCCGGACTCGATGCCCGCGGTGCGACGGATCAGCGGGAGGTTGGCCCAGGTCAGCGGCAGCCCGGTGGTCTGCGCGGCGCGCTCCAGCTCGGCGCGGGAGGCCTGATTGACCGGGACGACCACCTCGGTCAGCTCGGCCACGATGGCGTCGACCTCCTCAGGCGAGATGCCCTGACCGGCGAGGGCCAGCTCCCAGTAGTTGTCGAAGCCCTCGCGGCGCGCCACCTCGTTGCGAAGGCGGACGAGATCCTGAAGATCGTCGCCGACGCCCTGCGCGCGCTGGCTGACCCAGGC
>CAZKWG010000470.1:0-6550 GCA_964556105.1 uncultured Enterobacterales bacterium
GGGCTCGGGGACGTGGGTCTCGGGGCCGCGCGGGCTCACGGAGGCGGCCAGGAGGATCCGTGGATCGACGTCGGCGCGGGCGCAGGGCAGGACGGGGACGCCAGGGTTCATGGCCTCCACCGCCGCGATGAGCCCGCCCAGGGCGGCGGCCTCGACCAGGTCCACCTTGTTCAGCAGCACGAGATCGGCGCCCTCGATCTGCTCGGCGAAGGTGCCCTCCAGATCGCGCCCCTCCGCGACCTGATCGGCGTTGACGACGACGACCACCGCCTCCTCGGAGATCCAGTCTCGGATGGGCGGCTGGTAGAAGGTGATCTGCACGTCGTGCGGGACCGCGGCCCCGCTGGTCTCGACGACGATTCGGTCGGGGTTCACCCGCTCGCGCAGGGCGATGAGGGTGTCGTAGAGGGCGTCGTTGAGCGCGCAGCAGACGCAGCCGCCGGCCAGCTCCACGAAGGTCTCCTGGCCGCCGCCGAGCAGGGCCTGGTCGATGCCCAGCTCGCCGAGCTCGTTGGAGACGAAGGCCACGCGCGCGCCCTCGCGGGAGGCGGCCTCGAGCAGGCGTCGCACCAGCGTGGTCTTGCCGCTGCCCAGGAAGCCGCCGACGATCAGCGCGGGGATCCGACGCTCACCCATGGCAGCGCCCTCAGTCCAGCTCGAGGAGCACGGGGGCGTGGTCCGAGGCGCCGGCGCCTTTGCGCTCCTCGCGGTCGATGGTCACGCCGCGCGCGCGCGCCAGCACGGGCGCGGAGACCAGAAAATGATCGATGCGCAGGCCCTGGCGCTTCTGGAAGCCGAGGTTGCGGTAGTCCCACCAGGTGTACTGCGCCGCCTCCTCCGTGAAGTTGCGCAGCGCGTCGGTGAGCCCCCAGCCCAGCAGCCGCCGGTAGCGCTCACGCTCCGGATCGCTACAGAGGACCTGGTCTTTCCAGCCAACCGGATCATAGACGTCGCGGTCGTCGGGCGCGATGTTGAAGTCCCCGCAGAGGATGAGAGGCTGATCGGGTGTGTGGTTCGCCTCGAGCCAGCGTTGGAGCCCATCCAACCAGCGTAGCTTGTAGTGGTACGAGTCCGAGTCTACGGCTTTTCCATTTGGAACATAGAGATCCACCACCCGCACTCCACCCGCCGTTGCAGCGATGGCCCTCGCCGCGTCGTCGTCGTCGAGGAGACGGATGGGGCCTGCATCTTCGAGCGGATGACGGGACAGGATCCCCACGCCATTATAGGTCTTCTGACCGTGGACGACGGCGTGGTACCCTCGCGCGAGAAACCCCTCGTGAGGGAACTGCTCGGCTTGACACTTCAGCTCCTGAAGGCACACCAGATCAGGCTGTACGCGGTCGATCCAGGCCAGCGCTCGGTCGAGCCTCGCCCGGACGGAGTTGACATTCCATGTCGCGATTCGCATCCTAGATCTCTAACGCGCGGCGGCGCGCAGCGCCCTCGGTCGAACTCCCGACCTCGAAGGACAAACATGAAGCTCGCCCAGACCCTATGGATCCTCTTTTTGATGCTGTTCGCCCTCCCGGCGAGCGCCGTCGAGCTGACCGGACAGCTTCGCGGCACCCTGGTGGACACCGACGGTCTGCCGGTCCCGGCCGTCGTGGTGAACCTCACCTCGCCCCAGATGCTCGGCGGCCGCACGGCGGACACGGACGTGGAGGGCAGCTTCCACTTCCTCGGCCTCGCGCCGGGCGAGTACAAGGTGCAGGCCATCAAGGCCGGCTTCAAGACCACCGTGGCCGAGGCGCGCGTCGCCGCCGGTCAGACCATCACGCTGAGGCTGGAGCTTCAGCTCGCCGCGGCGGGCGAGGAGATGGTCATCACGGCCGACAAGCCCGTGGTGGACGTGACCCGCACCGAGACCGGCATCACGCTGTCCAAGGACATGCTCGCCGACATCCCGAACGCCGGTCGCGACTACCAGTCGGCCATCTCGCTCTCGGCGGGCGTGGTCGGCTCGGGCAACGCGAACATGCACGGCGGCTACTACACGGGCAACCAGTTCTATCTGGACGGCGTGAACACGACCGACCCGCTGACCGGCACGTTCTCGATGAACATGAACTTCGACGCGATCGAAGAGATTCAGGTCATCACGGGCGGCATGGACCCGGAGTACGGCCGCTCGATGGGCGGCGCGGTGAACGTCGCCACGCAGTCGGGCGGCAACGAGTTCGAGGGCTCCGTCCAGATCCTCTACAGCAGCACGGCCACGCAGGCCTACAAGCCGCTGCCGGAGGAGGAGGAGAGCTACGATGACCAGCAGGAGCTGAACGAGTCGGTCCAGACCTACCTGGGCGGCCCGATCATCCAGGACAAGCTCTGGTTCTCGACGAGCCTGCAGCTGGACAACTTCATCACGACCGAGAGCGTGCCCGAGGACGTCGGCCGCCCCGAGGACGACCCGATGCCGCCGCGCACCTGGCGCAGCGTCTACCTGTACGGGAAGCTGACCTGGCAGCCGAGCGAGGCGCACCGGGTGTGGGTGCAGGCGCAGGCCGACCCCACGGACATCCGCAACTCCGAGCAGAGCGTCTACACCCTGTCCTCCGGGGAGGAGTGGTTCCGTCAGGGCGGCTGGCTGGCCTCGGCGGGTCACCGCTGGATGCCCTCGGCGAACACCAAGGTGGAGACGCAGCTCTACACCTCGTCCTCGTACATCAAGGTCACGCCCATCCAGTGGACGGACTGCGCGGAGTACGACGAGGACGGCAAGTGCACCGACGACCCCACGCCCTTCGTCGGCAACAACTGGTACGCCTATGACCCGGACGGCTTCAGCAGCGGCCCCAAGCAGTACTCGTACTACTCGGAGCGCACCCGCACCTCGCTGAACAGCTCCTGGATGCAGCTCTTCCAGTTCCTGGGCGACCACCAGTCGAAGATCGGCATCCAGGCCGAGATCGCTACCGCCTTCTCGGCGTTCCCCGGCCTGGAGGACGGCCTGGAGTACTGGGCCTACACCGACGATCCGGCGAACCTGGACGGCTACGTGCCGGTGGTCAAGTACGTCTATGACACCAACCAGGCGGCGACGCTCAAGGGTCAGCTCATCTCGGGCCACATCCAGGACGTCTGGCACCCCGTGCCCAGGCTCACCATCCGCGGCGGCGTGCGCTTCGATTACTCGAACCTGCTCACGGACACGCAAGAGTCGGTCTTCAGCAGCTTCACCGCGGCCCCGCGCGTTGGCGTCGCCTATGACCTCACCGGCGACGGGCGCACCAGCGTCCGCGGCTACTACGGCCGCTTCTACGACTCCGGCTACCTGGAGGTCTCGAGCCTCCTTGCCAAGGAGGCCGGCGGCTACTCGGTCTACAACTGGGACGACCGCACCGGCGACTGGAGCACCGAGCCCTCGACCTCGGTCGCCCCCGCCTTCCTCAAGCACGACGACTTCCGCAACCCCTACGCCGACAAGTTCAACTTCGGCCTGAGCCGGAACCTGGGCGGCGGCTGGGGGATGGAGTCCACCTTCGTCTACGAGGCCTCTCACAACTACTGGGAGGACGACGAGGTCAACCTGATCTGGAACGAGGACGGCACGGACGTCATCGGCGCGCGCAGCGGCGTCACCGAGGACCTCTACCGCCTGCGCACCCCCGACGAGGTGTTCACCGAGTACACCTCGCTGGAGCTCGCCTTCGCCCGTCAGTTCGACGACAACTGGGGCCTGATCGGCTCGTACACCTGGGCCCACTCCTACGGCCTGGACAAGGGCAACAGCACGAGCCTGGCGACGGGCACGATGGACAACCCCGAGCAGTACGACGAAGAGGTCTCCGTGCTCGGCTATGACCGCCCGCACGCGATCAAGGTGGCCGGCTCCTACCAGGAGCCCGCGGTCTTCAGCATCGGCGAGAAGAGCACGCTCGGCTTCGTCTCGGGCTGGGACTTCCGCATGTACTCGGGCACGCCGCTGCGTCGCCTCTCCTACAACAACTACTACCAGGGCTGGAACAACTACTACGGTGGAGACGAGGATGGCCGCTTCCGCTCGGGCGCCTACTCCAACACCGACTTGAAGTTCGGCGTCAGCCTCACCCGCGGCCAGGCCCAGTTCGAGCTGACGGCCGAGTGCTTCAACGTCTTCAACAACCGCTCGGTGACCTCCTGGGACACCACCTACACCGACGAGAGCGGCGAGATCGCCACCGACAGCAGCGGTGACACGCTGTGGATGAAGCCGCTCGGCTACGACGATCCGCGCTACTTCCAGCTCGGCCTCCGCGGGGAGTTCTGATCATGCGTGCACTGCCTGTGAACCTGACCCTGCTCGCGCTGATCGCGGCCTGTGGGCGCTACGAGACCGGCATCGATCGCTCTGTCCTGCGGGGCACGGTCACGCTCGCCCCGGAGTCGCTCTCCGAGGGCGAGGCCGCGCTCGGCGCGAACGACGAGACGGCCCTGGCCATGGACCTGGGCTACATCACCTACCGACCCTACATCGTCAGCGGCTCCTGCCTGGAGTTCGACAACTTCAGCGGCTCCCCGTCTGGCGATCTGGACTGGTACGTGTTCTCGCCCCAGACGGACGGGCTCCTGCCCATCACGCTGGACTATGACTCCGATGAGGGCATCTTCTACAGCGTCGTGGTCTACGATCTCGACGCGGTCGATGCGGACGGCAACCCCACGGCGATCGCCGGCGGCCTGACCACGGACGCGTTCGGCGCCTACTACGTCGAGGCGGATGTGGTCGCCGGCGGCAACTACGGCGTCCTGGTCGGCGGGACGCGCAACCCGAACGAGGCCCCGCCCGACTACACGCTGACCCTCTGGGCCTTCGACCCGAACGGCGTGGACTTCCTGGTCGGCGCCTACGCCGAGGAGGATCCCTTCGCCCGCACCAACCCGCTCGGGGGCACCTCGCTCAGCACGTTCACCTGGGACGAGGCGTCGATGAGCTGGACCGGCGAGTACGAGGTCCTCTTCATCCGCTCGCTGGTGACCTCGTACACCGACCCGGAGACGGAGGAGGGCCGCACGGACGTGGTGGACGAGGCCATCCCCTCGGTGTGGATGCACGCCGGCAGCTACAGCAGCCTGAACTCGGCGATCCTGGCGGGCAACAGCTACGCCACCACCGCCGTGCAGGTCACCCTGAGCACGGATGACGCCGAGCAGGACATCCACGAGGGCATCGCGCTGGTCATCGACGAGACCCAGCCCATCCAGATCGGCTGGGAGTTCAGCGAGACCGAGCCCAACGACGTGGAGCTGGACGGCACGAACTACGTGCTCATCGGCGACGTGGCCGGCGCGAACGTCACGCCCACGGCCAGCGGGCTCGGCTACGTGGACATCATCTCGGGCGCCGTGACCTACGCCACGGACGACCCGGAGTGGGCCGGCGACAATGACGTCTTCGGGCTGCCCGCCGACGAGGCGCTCAACGCCGTCGTCACCCTGGAGTGGGACGACGCGGCGGCCGACGTGGACCTGCTCATCTTCAACGACGCCGGCGAGCTCATCGCCTACGCCGCCAGCGCCGCCCTCCCCGAGGTGGCCATCCTCGGCGACTTCGGCGCGTCAACCGCCGCGGGCGGGACGATCTACTTCCAGATCCTCGGCTGGTCGGGCACGGCGGGCGACAAGAACTACACGCTGAGCCTCGAGTACTCGACCTTCTGAGGACCAGGACGGACCCGAGGCGTGACCGGCGTGCCGACCGGCGTGCCAGCCCCCCGGCGGGAGGGGGGAGGTTGAGCGGACGCTGGAGAGCGGGCGCTCAACCGCCGGTGGGGAACCCTCGCCGGAGGGTTCCCCCCGCAGACAAGGACCTGAGTTTCCCGGTCGCGCGAAGGCGTGACCGGGAAACTCAGCCGAGCGCGTCCAGGGTCTCGTCCCGGCCCGAGGCGACGGACTCGATCTCGTCGAGCCCCATCGCCTCGCGCAGCTTCTTGTCCAGCAGGTGCGTGGGCCGGACGTTGGAGAGGGCGGCGAAGAGGTTGCCCTTGACGTTCGGGTTCTCCGCGTGGAGGTCGCCCAGCATCTTCTTGATGCGCTTGCGCTGAAGGTTCTCCTGCGACCCGCAGAGATCGCAGGGCAGGATCGGGAAGCGCTGCTCCTCGGCGAAGGCGGCCAGATCCTCCTCCGAGCAGTAGGCCAGCGGGCGGATGACCGTGTTGCGGCCGTCGTCCGAGCGCAGCCGCGGCGGCATGGCCTTGATCTGCCCCGCGTAGAGCAGGTTCAGCATCAGGGTCTCGATCACGTCGTCGCGGTGGTGACCGAGCGCGATCTTCGTGCAGCCCAGGTCGACCGCGACGTCGTAGAGGATGCCGCGGCGCAGGCGCGAGCAGAGCGAGCAGTAGGTCTTGCCCACGGGGATCTTGTCCAGCACGACGCTGTAGGTGTCTCGCTGAATCATTCGATATTCGTATCCATTCTCCTTCAGCCAGCCCTCGAGCAGGTGGCCGGGGAAGCCGGGGTGCCCCTGATCGAGGTTCACCGCGACGAGGGAGAAGGAGATCGGCGCCCGCTCCTGCAGACGGCGCAGCAGCTGGAGCATCGAATAGGAGTCCTTCCCGCCCGAGACGGCGAC
>CAZKWG010000471.1:0-6549 GCA_964556105.1 uncultured Enterobacterales bacterium
CCTGCGAGGCCTGCCTCGCCGAGCTCGACGACCCCGCCGATCGCCGCTACCGCTACGTGTTCACGAGCTGCGCCGGGTGCGGGCCGCGGCTCTCCATCGCCCAGGATCTGCCCTACGACCGCGCGACGACCACCATGGGCGCTTTTCCGACCTGCGCGGCCTGCGCGCTCGAATACGAGGCCATCGACGATCGTCGATACCACGCGCAGACCGTGGCCTGCCCCGCCTGCGGGCCGCGGCTCTGGCGGGTGGACCCGACCGGCCGCGCGCTGGCCGACGACGATCCGGTCCTGGCCACGGCAGCCGGTCTGCGCGCCGGCCAGATCGTCGCCATCCAGGGAGACGGCGCCTTTCATCTGGTCTGTGACGCGACGCAGGAGCCGGCCGTCGCCGAGCTGCGGCGCCGCAAACAGCGCGAGCTGCGACCCTTCGCCGTGATGGTCCCCGACCTCGCGGCGGCCGAGGCCCTGGCCGAGCTCGACGAGGACGCGCGCGCGGCGCTGGTCTCCGCGGCGAGGCCCATCGTGCTCGCCCCGGCGCGTGCGGGCTCGATCCTCGCGCCAGGCGTCAACGGACCCTCGGCCCGGGTGGGGGTGATGCTGCCCTCCACGCCGCTGCACCATCGCCTCCTGTCGTTGATGGGCGGGCCCGTCGTGATGACCTCGGGCAACCGCGCGGGCCAGCCGGTGGAGATCGACCACCTGGGCGCGCGCTCGACGCTGGGCAGCGTCGCCGACACCCTGCTGTTCCACGACCGCGACATCGCGCGCCGGGTCGAGGACAGCGTCGTCACCAGCGGCGTCGGGATGGGCGCGGGCGGGCCGAGGGTGCTCCGACGGGCGCGCGGCCTGGCGCCCGAGGCGATCCCCCTGCCGTTCGTGGCTCCCGAGCCGGTGCTGGCGGTGGGCGGGCACCTGAAGAACACCGTCTGCCTGGTCGTGGAGGACCGGGCCTGGCTCTCGCCCCACCTCGGCGATCTCGACACGCTGGAGGCGGAGGCGGCCTGGCGCGAGGACCTGGCCAGCTTCGAGCGGCTGCTCGGCGTCCGGCCGGAGGTCGCCGCGCACGACCTGCACCCGGACTACGCCACGACGCGGCTGGCCTTCGAGCGCGGGGCGCGGCGGCACATCGGCGTGCAGCACCACCTCGCCCACGTCCTCGCGACCGTCGCCGAGCGGCAGGTGAACGAGCCGGTCGTGGGGCTGGCCTTCGACGGCTCGGGCTGGGGGCCGGACGGGACGAGCTGGGGGGGCGAGGTCCTGCTGGTCGACGGGGCGGCGTGGTGGCGCCTGGCGACCCTCGCGCCCCTGCCGCTCCCAGGGGGAGAGGCGGCGATCCGTCCGGTGTGGCGGCAGGCGCTGTCAGCGCTGGTCTGCGCGTTTGGCTCGGAGGCGCGGGCGATCGCGGCGCGCCTCCCCCTCTTTGACGCGGTGCCCGCCGCCTCGCTGGAGACGGGGGAGCGCATGGTGGTGGGCGGGGTCGGCTGCGTGCCGGCGCGCGGGCTGGGTCGCTGGTTCGACGCCGTCGGGGCCCTGGTCCTCGGCCTCGATCGTGCGGGATTCGAGGGCCACGTCGCGTGCGCCCTGGAGGACGCGATCGGCGGGGTCTCGCTGAGCGCGCTCGACCCCTACACGCTGCCGGAGGAGATCGCGCTGGGGGAGCCGGTCGCGCCGGATCAGGTGCCATATACGCTCGAGCTCGCCCCGGTGGTGCGGCAGGTGGTCCTGGATCTCCTCGCGGGAGTTCCGCGCGGAGCCATCGCGGCGCGCTTCCACCGCACGATCATCGAGGCGAGCGCGCGGCTGGCCGACGCCGCGACGGCGCTCACCGGGGCGCGCCTCGTGGTGCCGACGGGCGGCGCCTTCCAGAACCAGGTCCTGGCGCGGGGCCTCGCGGCGCGGCTCGGGCACGATCGGATCTGCGCGCCGCGGGCGGTGCCGGTCAACGACGGCGGCCTCGCGCTCGGGCAGGCGCTGGCGGCGGTGCTGGCCCTGCGCGGCGGGACGAGCGGAGATAGGGCTCGAAGGGGAGGGGCGTGATGTGTCTGGGTGCGCCAGGAAAGGTCGTGAGCGTCCAGGGCGACCAGGCGGTCGTGGACTTTGGCGGCGTCCGACGCTCGGTCGCCCTCGATCTCGTGGACGAGCCGGTCGCGGTCGATGACCACGTCCTGGTCCACGTCGGCTTCGCCATCCGCCGCATCCCCGCCGACGAGCTCGCCGAGACCCTCGCCTTCTTCCAGGCGCTCTCGGAGGACGCGCCTTGAGCCCGTCGCCGCTCGCGCTGCGTGACCCGGCGCTGGGGAGGGCGCTCTCGGCGCGCCTGACGCGGGCCTCCCAGCGCGCCGCCGATCGGCGGGGGGGACCGGTCTCCGTCATGCACGTCTGCGGCAGCCACGAGCAGGCCATCGCGCGCTACGGGCTGCGCGCCACCTTCCCGCCGGAGCTGCAGGTGCAGATGGGCCCCGGCTGCCCGGTGTGCGTGACGGACGCGCCGGAGATCGACGCGGCGGTGGCGCTGGCGGACGCGGGGATCCGCGTCCTGACCTACGGCGACATGCTGCGGGTTCCGGGGCGCCAGCGCTCGCTCGACGACGCGCGGGCGGCGGGGGGGCAGGTCGAGGTGATCTACGCCGTGACGCAGGTCCTCGACCGCGCGCGCGCCCTGAACCCCGAGCCGGTGGTGTTCTTCGCGACCGGCTTCGAGACGACGGCGGTGGCGACCGCGGCCATCCTCCTGCGCGATCCACCCGACAACCTGTTCGTGCTCTCGGCCCACAAGTGGGTGCCGGCGGCGATGGAGATCGTCGCCTCCGACCCGGACAGCACGATTCTGGG
Organism: uncultured Enterobacterales bacterium; assembly: GCA_964556105.1. Classification (GTDB taxonomy): domain Bacteria; phylum Myxococcota_A; class UBA796; order UBA796; family CAZKWG01; genus CAZKWG01. Next base: position 2,835 of record CAZKWG010000471.1, read on the forward strand.
CTACCTCGCGGCGGGACACGCGGCGACGATCACCGGCTACGGGCTGTTCGAGGGCTTCGTGGCGCGCCACGGGCGGCCGGTGGTCGTCGCGGGCTTCGAGCCGCTCGACGTGCTGGCGGGTCTGACCCTGCTGGTCGAGGCGATAGACGCCGACAGAGCCGAGGTGGTGAACGCCTTTCCCCGCTGCGTGACCCGCGACGGCAACGCCCGCGCGCTGGCCGTCCTCGAGCGGGTCTTCGAGACAGGAGACGGCGTCTGGCGCGGCATCGCCGAGGTGCCGTCCGGCGACCTGCGCCTGCGCCCAGCCTTCGCCGCCCACGACGCGAGCCTGCGCTTCGCCGACCTGTTCGCCGCGGCGCCGATACCGGTTCAGAGCCCGCTCGCCGCCGCCTGCCAGTGCGGGGCGATCATGACAGGGCGGGCGCGGCCGACCGACTGCGCCCTCTACGGTCGGGGCTGCGCGCCGAGCGCCCCCGTCGGCGCCTGCATGGTGAGCAGCGAGGGGATCTGCCGGATCTGGCACGAGAGCGGGCTGGGCCTCGACGGCGTGGCGCCATGACGGAGGGAAGGCGCGTGGTGCGGATGGCGGACGGCGCGGGCGGCCCGGCGATGCGGCGGCTCATCGAGGGCGTGCTGCTGGCCGGGGAGACCGACCCAGAGGCGCTGGCGATGGATGACGGCGCCGCCGTGCCTTTTGGCGATCGCTGGCTGGTCTTTACAACCGACAGCTATATCGTCAAACCGATCTTCTTCCCTGGCGGAGACATCGGGCGCCTCGCCCTCTGCGGCACGGTGAACGATCTCGCCATGATGGGCGCGACCGAGGTGATCGGCCTGACCAGCGCGGTCGTCTTGGAGGAGGGTTTCCCCCTGGACGATCTGGAGCGGATCGTCGCCTCGCTGCGCGCCGCCGCCGCCGAGGCGGGGGTGCGCGTGCTCAGCGGCGACACCAAGGTGATGGGGCGGGGCGAGGTCGACGGCGTCGTGCTCACGACCGCGGGGGTCGGCGTCACCGATCGCGTCCTGCGCAACACGGGCGTGCAGGTGGGCGACGCGATCATCGTCACGGGCACGATAGGCGACCACGGGCTCGCCGTGCTGGGGGCGCGGCACGCGCTCGGGCTGGAGGGTGAGCTGCGGTCGGACGTGGCGCCGCTGGGCGGGCTGGTGCGCGCGGCCCTGGCGGCGGGCGGAGCGGACGTCCACGCGCTCAAGGACCCCACCCGCGGCGGGGTGCTGGCCGCCCTGTCCGAGCTCGGAGCTCGCTCGAAGGTCGGCTTCGTCCTCGAGGAGGCGCGGCTGCCGCTGTCCGATGCGGCGCGCGCGGCCTCCGAGCTGCTCGGGATCGACCCGTTGATCGTCGCCAACGAGGGCAAGGCCATCCTCGCCGTCGCGCCAGGCGCGCTGGACCGCGTGCTCGCCGCGCTGCGCGCCCACCCGCTCGGCGCCCGCGCGGCCCACATCGGCCAGGCCGTCGCCGAGCACCCGGGCCAGGTGATCCTGGAGACCGGCTTCGGGCGACGGCGCCTCCGCGAGGGCGACGCCGATCCACTGCCGAGGATCTGCTGATGCACGAGCTGTCGCTGGTCCACGCGCTCTTCGACGAGGCGGATCGTGCGCTGGGCGCTCACCCGCGGGCGGCGGTGCGCGCGCTCTTCGTGCGCATCGGCGAGCTGGCCGGCGTCGAGCCGGAGCTGTTCGCGACGGCGTTTCAGGACTGCCACGAGGAGCGGGGTTACGAGGGCGCGCGGCTCACCATCCTGCCCGAGCCGGCGCTCTGGCGCTGCCGCGTCTGCGAGACGGCGCTGGGAGCGGGGCCGCTGGTCTGTCCGCGCTGCGGGGACGAGGGCGATGTGGCCTTCGTCTCCGGGGACGCGCTGGTGCTCACCCGGATCGAGCTGGAGGTGGCCGATGTGTGATGTGTGTGGCTGTGGAGATCCCGCGATGGCCCGGCCCATGCGAACCGTCCTCGACGTTCACGCCTCCCTGCTCACGAGCAACGAGCAGCGGGCGCAGGCGCTGCGCCAGCGTTTCATTGTGGACGGCGTGACGGCGCTGGACGTGATGGGCTCGCCCGGCTCGGGCAAGACGGCGCTGCTCGAGGCGACAGCCGAGGCCCTCGGTCCCGGCGTCAGGCTCGCGGCGGTGAGCGGCGACCTCGCCGCCGCCCTCGACGCCGAGCGCCTCGCCCGCGCCGGCATCGTCTCGGCGGCGATCACCACCGGCTCGGCCTGCCACCTGGACGCGAGCATGATCCAGCGCGCGCTGGAGCGCGAGCCGCTGGCCGCCGCCGTGCCCGCCGCCGACGTCTTCTTCATCGAGAACGTCGGCAACCTGGTGTGCCCCGCGATCTACGACCTCGGCCAGCAGAAGAACGTCGTCGTCCTGTCCGTAACCGAGGGCGTGGACAAGCCGCTCAAGTACCCGGTCATGTTCAAGAACGCCGATCTCGTCGTCCTGACCAAGTTGGACCTGCTGCCCTACCTGCCCGAGGTGTCGGTGGCCGCCATCCGCGCCTCGCTGGCCGAGGTCACGCCGCGGCCCCAGCTCCTCGCGCTCTCGGCGCGGACAGGGGAGGGGATGGAGGCCTGGCTCGCCTGGCTGGACGCCGAGCGCGCCCAGAGCCGGGCGCTGCAGCGGGAGCGGGTCTCTCCGTCCAGAGCCTCACCCAATTACACATCCTGAGTCACGAGACTCCTGCACTTTGACCCACTAATCGTTACTCATGGCGCGCAATACATGGAGTGCAACCCTGCCAAGGAGGCACCCCATGAACGTTCGACGCTCTGTCACGCTGGCCCTCGCCCTGTGCGGCTGCTCCGACCCCAAGACCAACCCTGGCGCAGACGACACGGCGGACCCGGGTGAGGTGCAGGTGTTCGAGGCCTGTGAAGGCCAGGACTTCTCCATCACCGACCCGGTGGAGGGGAGCGCCTGGACCCCCAACGCCGTCACGCTGGTCGCAGAGCGGGTGGCGGACCGTGTCTTCGCCATCTACGACGCCAACGCCGCGAGCTACGAGCCGGCCGGCTACCCCGTCGCGACCTCCGGCGGCTTCGTGATCGGCGATGAAGGCGTGTTGATCGTCGAGACGATGGTCAACCGCCAGCTCCTCTGCCAGGTCTACGACCTGATACGCGCCGAGACCGATCTGCCCGTGCTCTACGCGGTGAACACCAGCTACCACGGCGATCACAGCTACGGGAACGCCTTCCTGCCCGAAGAGGTGCAGGTGGTACAGCACGAGCGCACCGCGGCCTATATCGCCCAACACTTCGACGAGGACGTGCTCTTCATGGAGACGAACTTCGGCACCGACCAGGGCATCGACGAAGCCCAGCCGATCGCTCCGGACATCGCGGTCGACGACAGCGGCTGGAGCATCGACCTGGGCGGCGTCACCGTCGAGGCCCAGTACCACGGCTTCGGGCAGACAGACGGCGATCTGTTCGTCTACGTTCCCGAGGCGAGCGTCCTGTGGACGGGCAACCCGCTGATCGCCGAGCAGCCCGCCATCCCCTGGCTGCTCGACGGGCACGCCCACGACGTGGGCGCTACGCTGGCGACGGTGCAGGCCTCGCTTCCAGCCGGGGCGATCGTCATCCCCGGCCACGGGCGGCCCAGCACCTCGGACGCGTTCACCTTCTCGGTCGACTACCTGGACGCGCTCATCGCCGAGATCGGGGCCAGCGTCGAGGAAGGCGACTCCCTGGAG
>CAZKWG010000472.1:0-6518 GCA_964556105.1 uncultured Enterobacterales bacterium
GCTCCGCGGCCAGAAACAACTAGCCAACCCTCGCCCCCGGCGAGGGTTGGCTACCAGCCCGAGGTCTGTAGGATCGAAAACGAACTCAAGGTCGGTCCTGCGGTCGGCGGCTTCTTCTGTTTCTGGCCACTATGGATCTGGGCCCTCGGTCCGGACGACGCTCCGATCCAGATTGACTTCAAGGACAAGCGATAGCCTCATTGTTAATTGCGCAGGGTCGGTCACGCTCATCTCCTTCGGGTGATCCGCATGAGGTTCTTCGCCTGCTCCATCGGAACCTGTCCGCTCCGCAGACGCTGACCCTGGTCGCTCCAGGCGCCGAGGATGTCGTAGCTTCCCACGTCCAGGTTGGCGATCCCGTCGACCTTCAGGCCAGGACCGCCCTGCGCCTCGGGCGTCTCCAACGTGACCAGGCCAACGATGGCCGCTTCATACAAGGACATCCGACTCCCGCCCGGGATGTCGAGAACCGCGAGGATCGGCGCGCGCCCGTAGCGCGCCGTGATCAGCAATCTGCGCTCGCGGAGCTCGGGGCTCGCGCGGTCGCCGGAGATGGTCAGCTTGCCGTTCGCTACGAGGACGTGCGTTTGAAACGCGCTCGCACCCTGGCGCTTGATCCAGTCGATCAGCGCATAGAGGTCCGAGAGCAGGTCCAGCGGCCGGAGCAGCCGGCGAGAACCTCCCATCGTAGCGCCATCTCGAAGATTCAAGACCTGCACGCCCTCGCCGAAGACCACCATCCCGCCCATGCTGCGGTCGAGCAGGTAGTTCTCCACGCGCCCGCGCTCCACGGCGAGGCCAGCGCTGCGCCCGTCTCCTGTGACGTAGGCGCCCGAGGTCAGGAGCAGCGTCCCCGGTCCCGGTGAGGCGCCGCCGCTCGCGAAGCCCCAGTCCACCACCATCTTCGAGGCGTCGAAGAGAGCCAGCCATCCGAGCGTTCGACCGTTTCGTTCGACTTCGGCGTAGCGCACGGCACCGTCCCGCGCCGACCAGCCCGATCCTAGCCGATAGCCAGCCTTTCGTGCGGCGGCGACAGCGGCCTCCTCGTCTCGGATGGCCTGCTGCGCCTTGAGCCAGGCGCGGTCCAGCACGTACTCGAAATCGCCCGTACCCCACGCGATGAGGGCCTTGCTGGACGAGGACGGCTGAAGGTTCAGGTGGACGCCGTGGCGCTCGAGCTCCACGCCGACGGCCAGCGTCTCCAGCCAGGGTGCGTGTCCTCTGTCCACCGCGTCCTCCACGTCCTGGGCGAGGTCCGCGAGCAGAAAGCGACCAATGGCCTTGTAGATCTCAGCGGTCGGCCCGTCCGGGACACGAACAGGGTGGTCATCCAAGGTCCAGGTCGTTCCGGCGCTCACGGCCAGCCAGGCCCGCGCGACCTTCACCCGCCCCAGCCAGATCCCCGGGTCGTCGGGGAGGCGCTGCAGGTAGGCACCTGCAAGGCCGAAAAGGGCACGCTGACCGAGCGTTCCCGATGGATCTGCGCCGTCCAGACGCTGGCGCAGCATCTCCAGGCGCGGGAGCGAGGTCCTCATGCTCAGCGCACCCAGCATCCTCTCCCAGGAGATCACCGAGAGCAGCCCCTCGTCGACCTCCGCCCGTTGGTCGCGGGTCTGCGCGTCGTCGCGAAGCTCCTTCCAGGCGGCGCGCGCACCAACGCTGACTGCGTCTACCGCCGCGCCACCTGAGGCCCCAGCTGGGATCTCCATTCGGGCGCGGCCCAGCTCGGCCGCACGCAAGCCCAGCGGCGTCAGCTCCAGCGCTGGGGTGTCGACGGCCACCGTCGTCTCTGCCCCCTCCGACCAGAACCGGCCGCGCAGCTCCGTTGCGCTCCACGAGAGAAGCCCCAGCACGCCGAGGACGGCCAGCCGGTCCACCCAGACCGACCGGGGCCTGCGCGTCGTCACGGTGCTGATCTCGATGGGGAGCCCACCATCGCGCAGGCGTCGGAGCAGCGCCTCCGCGGTCGCCCGCCCCCACCAGCGCGGGCGCATTCGCCCCCAGACCACGCCATGGGGCAGCCTGGCCACGAGCTCGAGAAAGCTCCCTTCGCTGGCGAGGCGCTCTACGGCGGACCAGGGCACCATGACCTTGACCTTCGGCTGCAGCCAGCGGCGCAGGATCGCGGCCGGAATCCAGATCACCAGCCAGGTCAGCGGCATCCCGACCAGGGGGACGACGAGCAGCCAGGCCGGCTTCTCCGTCCGGAGCGTCAACCCGAGCGCCGTGAGGAGCACGAAGGCCCAGCTCGCCAGAAGCGCTGCCCAGAAGGCCAACCGGACCCCGATGTGCAGCACCGCCCGGCTCGGCGTGGTTCGGCGGCCCTGAAGCCAGAGGCCGTCCACCATGAGCGTCGCCACACCCGATCCGACCAGCTCTCCGCGCAATCGCCAGTCCTGACGCCATGAACCGGAAAAACGTGCGGGCAGCGCGATCGGCTTGGGGGGAGACGGGCTCGGAGAGGCCGCGGCGACCTGGGATGTGGGCGGCGGGGTTGCCGGCGGCGACGAGGCGGGCGGAGCAGGGGGCGACCACGTCAGCGGCGTACGCGGGGGCTCAGGAGCTCTGCTCATCGCGACATCTCCAGGAAAATCGCGTGCTATCGCGGACGCGGTCGATCCGCCAGCGTGGAGCCGCCGTTGTCACACCAGGGATGCGCATGAGCGCCGTGGTGCGCGCCGACAGGAGGGCAGATGCAGGAGACGGGCGCGGGCTCGCGCGGACGATGACGGCTGTTGGCAAAAGATCGACCCGACCCGCACGGCGGGCGAGCCCGAGCTTTTGAATCACATCGGCAGCCGCGTGCCACTCTGCAGGACCTCGGGCAGCGGTCGCGGGGCCACAACGACGATGACGGATCGGAGACGCCTGTCGGAGCAGAGCCCCCCGAGGTGAACGTGCCACGGAGTTCAGCCTCGCCGGAACCGACGCGGGGGAGGGTGGGCCAACCTCCGTCGCTCGGCCGTCTGCGCTGACCGGCTTGCGGACGGAGGCAATGATCTGTATACCTGGCACCTGATCAATGATCAAGATACCTGGCACCTGCCAGACCCGACACATGTCACAACCAGGATCAATTCCCCACCAGGGCCGGCGCTACTCCAGCGGCGCTGCTCGACCGGGCTCTCCCTGGCGCGGGCGAGACCAACCCACACTCGGAGATATACTCATGAATTCCATGCACGTATCGATGTTCGCGCTGTCCGTCCTCGCCGCGCTGGCGGCCTGCACCCAGAAGCAGGGCGACTGCCCTGACGGCTTCGCCCGGGACAACGACGGCAACTGCGTCGAGCTGAGCGACGGCGGCGAGGGCGAGGGCGGAAACGGCGGCGGTGAGGGCGAGGGCGAGGGTGAGAACGGCGGCGAAGGCGAAGGCGAGGGAGAGGGCGAGTCGGGCGCGGGCGTGGGCGACGTCTGCTTCTCCCAGGAGGACTGCGCGAGCGGCCTGATCTGCGTCGTCGAGAACGGCAGCGACGACCAGGGCATCTGCACGGAGACCTGCGACTCCTGGTCGGACTGCAGCGAGGCCTTCTGGGAGTGCTGCGACATCGACAACGGCACCACCGCCTGCATCCCCGACAACTGGCTGACCGGCGAAGAAGAGTGTAACTGAGCGCCCATGCCGGACCGGGTCCTCCAGCTCAGCGCCTGCACCGTGGATCTCGAGCGCGGCGAGGTCCACCGCGCCGGCGCGCGCCTGAGCCTGACGGAGCTGGAGCGCGCCCTGCTGCGCCATCTGGCGGAGCACGCCGACCAGACGGTCTCGCGCGAGGCCTTGCTTCAGCACGTCTGGGGCTACCAGCCGAACACGGAGACGCGGGCGGTGGACATCGCGATCCGCCGCTTGCGAGAGAAGCTGGGCGAGCCCGGCCGCGGCGGCCACCTTCGCACGGTCCACGGCGTGGGCTACCGCTTCTCGCTGCCGCCCCGGCTGCGGCTGACCCACCTCCCTGGCCTGCCCAACCCGGAGGGCCGGCTGAACGGCCGACAGGCCGAGCTCGAGCGCGTGGACGCCGCGCTGCGCGCCGATCGCGCCCTGGCCATCCAGGGCCCGCCCGGCGTGGGAAAGACCCGACTCGCCGTCAGCTATGGCGCGAGCCGCTTCGACGAGTACCGCGCAGCCGGCGGCGTCTGGTGGACACCCCTGGCCAGCGCCGCCGACGCCGAGGCGATGGTCGCCATGGTGGCGGGGACGCTGGAGATCCCGCTCGGCGCCGGCGCGGGCGCAGCGCGGGTCGGCGACGCCCTGGCCGCGCGCGGGCCGCTGCTGCTGGTGCTGGACAACCTGGACGTCGTAGCCGCGGAGGTCGCCCCGATCCTCGTCTCCTGGCTCGCCCGCGCGCCGGCCCTCCGCCTGCTCTGCACCAGCCAGCGCCCGCTCCCCGGCCTGCCGACGCTCGCGCTCAGCCCGCTCCTCCCCGAGGACGCCGCCGAGCTCTTCCTCGCCCGAGCGCGCCTCGTCCGCCCGGATTTCCCCGCGGAGGGCGTGCCCGCGCTGGTGGCGGCCCTCGACCACCACCCCCTCTCGCTGGAGCTGGCGGCGGGCTGGGCGCGGCTGCTGGACGCCGACGCCCTGCGGATCCGCGTCGAGACCGGGGCGCGCGGCGGAGGGGTCGAGACGGCGCTGGCGCGCTCCTGGGCCCTGCTGAGCCCAGAGGAGGCCGCGGCCATGGAGGCCCTGAGCGTGTTTCGTGGCGGCTTCTCGGCGGAGGCCGCGGAGGCGGTGATCGGCGCGGACGGGCTCGGGCTGCTGGAGTCGCTGATCCGCTCCTCCCTGGTGACCAGCGCCGGCACGCGGGCCCGCCTGCTCGAGGTGGTGCGCCAGCGGGCGGCGGTGGCGCTGACGGCCTCCGGCAGAGAGGCGGAGGTCCGTGCGCGACACGCCGCCTGGCTGGTTCGCCGCGTCGCGCCCATCGCCGAGCGGCAGGGGTGGAGCCCAGACCCGAGCGTCCGGGCGTCGCTGCGCGCCGAGCAGGCCAACCTCGCCGCCGCCCTCGAGGCTGGGGTGCCGCTGACGCTGCGCGCGCCGATCGCCTGCGCGCTGGCCGATCTTCAGGTCAGCCTGGGGCAGGAGCCCCGCGCCCTGGCGGCGCTGAGGGGGCTCGGGGACTGCGCCGCGCTGTCGGTCGCGGCGCAGCGGGAGGTCCTGCGCCGAAGCGCGGTCCTGACGGCGCGGATCGGCGAGATCGAGGCCGGCGAGCGGGCCTGCGTGGCCCTCGACGCGCTCCAGGATCCAATCGCGGCGGCCTGGGCGCGCTACGCGAGCACGCTGATCCTCGGGAAGCGTGGCCGGCTGGAGGCGGCGGCCCAGCAGGCCGAGGCGGCGGCGGCGCAGGCCGAGCGCGAGGGCGAGGCGCGGCTCCTGGGCCTGGCCCTGCTGGAGCGCGCCGTCATGGCGACCACGCTGGGCGACATCGAGGGCGGGATCTCCTGGTATCAGCGCGCCCTCGAGGCGCTGCGCGCGGCGGGCGATCTCCCCGCGCAGGGCCGCGCGCTGTGCAACCTGGGGCTGGTTCACGGGCTGCTGGGGCGCCAGGAGGTCGAGACGGCGCTGCTCACCCAGGCGCACGCCCTGCTCGTGGACTGCGGGCTGCCGCGGGACCTGGCGAACTGCGAGCTGATCCTCGCGGCCAGCCTCCTGGAGCAGGGTTCGAATACGCGCGCGGTCGAGATCGTCGAATCCGCGGGGAGGCGCGTCGCGGCGATGGGCGACCCCTTCTCCCACCTGCGCTACCGGCTGGTGGCCGGCGAGATCGCCCGCGACGCCGGCCGCTTCGGCGACGCCGAGACCCAGCTCCTCGCCGGGCTGGTCGAGGCCGAGCGCATGGACCACCACCACTACCGCGCCGCGCTGCTGCGGGCGCTCGGCGAGCTCTACGACGTCGCGGGCCAGACCGAGCGCGCGCTGGGCGTCTACCTGCGGGCGCTCCAGGCCGCCGCCGAGGGCCGCAACCCGAACGCGCACGCCCAGGTGCTCGGGCTGCTGGGCTGCCTCGCGGCCGACGGAGACCAGCTCGACGTCGCCGAGCCGGTCCTCGGCGCCCTCCCCCCGGACCTCGACGAGCGCGAGATCCGCCTCGCCCACCTGGACCTCGCCCGCGCCCGCGCGCACCCCGAGGCCGCCGCGCACCACCGCGCCGCCGCCGCCGAGCGCCTCCGCCGCGCGCGCCGGGGAGGCCCGGGCCTGCGCTTCAGCGTCGCCAACTCCGAGCGCCAGCGCAGCGCTGTCCGCCTGTTGGAGTCACGCCTGCGGACGGACGGCGGGCTGCTTCGGCCGCTGGAGCCCTGGGTCGTCGCGCGCGTGGTCGCGGTGCTCCTGGGCGGCGCTGGGGGCGCGCAGGGCCAGGGCGCCGGGCCGACCTGACGCGAGGCCAGCCGCGGCGCGTGGCCCCGCGCGGAAATCCGTACACGAGCCGCCGTGAACGACCTATATTGCCGCCGCCGCGAGCGGCGACAGGAGCCCGATGGCCGAGACCTTCATCCGCCCTTCCCCACCCGAGCCGCCGAAGGAGCGCGCG
>CAZKWG010000473.1:0-6503 GCA_964556105.1 uncultured Enterobacterales bacterium
TCCGACAGCGTTCGGCCAGATCATCGTCGTTCATCGCCAGGAAGCCACCGATGTTGGCCAGGCCGTCCTTCTTCGCTGAGAAGGTGGCGCCGTCGGCCAGGGCGAACATCTCTTGCGCGATCTCCTTGGGCGTCCGCCCCTCCTGACCGTGCTCGCGGATCTTGATGAAGTACGCGTTCTCGGCGAAGCGGCAGGCGTCGAGGAAGAAGGGCTTCTGATGACGTCTGCAGATCGCCGCTACGCCGCGCAGGTTGGCCAGGCTGACGGGCTGTCCGCCGCCGGAGTTGTTGGTGACGGTGACCATCACCAGCGGGACCTGATCCCCCCGCTCGCTCAGCAGGCGATCCAAGGCGTCGAGGTTGACGTTGCCCTTGAAGGGGTGGAGCAGGCTCGGGATCCGCCCCTCGTCGATGACCAGATCGCGGGCCTCGGCGCCCTCGACCTCGATGTTGGCGCGCGTCGTGTCGAAGTGGTTGTTGCTCGGGACGATCTGGCCGGGCTCGAGCCAGGAGTGGAAGAGGATGCGCTCGGCGGCACGGCCCTGATGCGTGGGTATAACATGCTTGTAACCGGTGAGATCCTTCACAGCCGCCTCGAAGCGGAAGAAGGAGCGCCCGCCGGCATAGCTCTCGTCCCCCACCATCACCCCGCCCCACTGGGCCGCCGACATCGCGCCAGTGCCCGAGTCGGTGAGCAGGTCGATGATCACGTCGTCGGCGTGGATCTTGAACAGGTTGTAGCCGGCAGATCGGATGTGCGCCGCGCGCTCTTCGCGCGTGGACAGGCGGATGGGCTCGACGGACTTGATCCGGAACGGCTCGATGATGGTGCGGTACGGCATGTTCTCCCCCCCGGGAAACAGGTCACCGTCGCTCTATATCCCGCGCCGCGGAGCGCTCTCGGTTATGCTCGACCCGCCTCTCGCCACTGGAGCATGCGCGCCGATGAAGCGGTCCTGGCTCGCCCCCCTGGGTGTCGTCGCGACCGTGCTCGCCGCGACCATCGTGCTCTTCGGGCAGGGCTGCGGGTCCTCCGACGCTGACCCGCCCAACGTGGTCCTGCTCATGCTGGACACGACGCGCGCCGACAAGCTGGGGGTCTACTCCAGCGAGCTGCCGGACGGGCTCTCGCCGGAGATCGACGCGCGGGCGCGGGCGGGCGTGGTGTTCACCAACGCCATCTCGACGACGCCCTGGACCCGGCCCTCCATCGGCTCCCTGCTGACCGGGCGGCCGGCGCGCGAGCTCGGCCTGTACAAGGAGAAGGGTCACGCGCTCAAGGACGAGATCCAGACCCTGGCGGAGAGCCTGAAGGCGGCGGGCTGGCGCACCGTCGGGCTGACGGCCAACCCGAACATCAACCGCGCCTTCAACTTCCACCAGGGCTTCGACGAGTATGTCGACAGCAACCTGGTCTGGGAGTGGATGACCGGGCAGGAGGAGGCCGCCGCCGAGCCCGAGGGGGACAGCCACAAGGCCGGGCTCGTGCCCGCGCGCGATCTCTACCGCCGCGCGCTGGAGCTGGTCGCGGCCGAGCACGATGGCCCCACCTATCTGCAGATCAACGTGATGGACGTTCACGAGTGGTCCGCGCCCGAGACGGTTCGACCGGAGTTCAAGGACCTCTACAAAGACCGGAAGGACCACGCCTATCTACAGGCCGTCCGCCAGGCCTCCGTGGACACCGAGGCCTTTCTGCGCGAGCTGCTCGCCCGCCCCGGCTGGGAGCGCACGCTGCTGGTCATCACCTCCGACCACGGCGAGGGCCTCTGGGATCATCCCGACGTGGAGCGCTCGAAGTTCCACGGCGCGCTGCTCTACCGCAGCCAGCTGCACGTCCCGCTGATCCTGGCCTCGACCGCGGGCGATCTGCCGGCGGGCGCGACCCCGGACGCGCTGGTGACCCTGGAGGACGTCATGCCGACGGTCCTCAGCTACGCGGGGCTCCCCACGCCGGCCGAGGTGAAGGGGGCCTCGCTGCTGCCGCTGATCCTGGGCGGCGAGGGCCCCGTGCTCGAGCGCCCGGAGCGCGCCTTCGTCGAGACACGCTTTCGTGGCCACAAGAAGCTCGGGATCGTCACCCCGAGCTGGCTATACGCGCTGAACCGCGGCAAGGAGCACGGCGGCACGCTGCCCGAGGAGCTCCACCCCTGGCGCGCGCCGCAGAACGGCGCGGTGTCCGAGGTCAAGGCGCAGCACCCCGACGTCGTGAAAGAGCTGTCGCGCCTGCTCACGAAGATGGACAAGGAGCTGAAGGCGGCGGCCCCCTGGGTGCCCGAGGGTGGGCAGTCGGCCGAGGAGATCGAGCAGCTCAAGGCGATGGGCTACCTGCAGTAGCAGGCCTCAATCGCCGAGCAGCCGCATCCCGGGGAGCACGCGGTGCAACCCGTTCAGCGGCCCGAGGAAGGTGCCGAAGCGGGCGATGAAGATGTAGCTCATCACGACGAGCGCCCCCCAGCAGAGCAGGGTCGGCACGAGATCGCCGCTCCACAGCTTGATGGCCGTGCCGAAGCTCTTCTTCAGCTTCACGCCCAGGAAGTTGACGGCGAAGATCTCGTCCAGCAGCAGGTGGGCGAAGGCGCCGATGGCCACGCTGCCGCCCAGCAGCAGGCGCTCGCGCGGCCCGAGCCCGTTCAGCACGATGGCGACGAACTGCCCGGCCACGATGCAGAAAGGGATGGAGTGGAAGATGCCGCGGTGGACGGTCAGCCGCTTCAGACCCCAGGAGAGCGGGAAGCGGATGAACACGTAGGTCGCGGCGAAGAAGCAGATCGCCTGCTCGGTGTTCAGGCGCTCGGGCGTCAGCCAGGGCATCATGCTGGCGGGCACGACGGCGGCCAGCACGCTGAAGACCTCGCGGCAGGGGATCGCCTCGTCGTGGTCGATGTCCGGCAGCATGCTGCCCACGGCGCCCGCCACGAAGCAGGCGCCCGCGAAGGCGAGGTTGTCCGGTCGCCAGAGGATGCTGAGCGTCGCGCCGGTGAGCCCGGCGACGACGCCTCCCGCGCAGTGGGTCGCGAAGTTGGCCATGCGGCCCTCTATCGCGGCGCGTCCGTGTTGCAACGCAGCATGAAAGGCGCTACCAGGGGCGCATGACCCGCATCAAGAAGTACAGCAACCGCCGCCTCTACAACGTAGAGACCTCACGCTACGTGAACCTCGAAGAGATCGCGGCGTTGATCCGCGAGGGTGAGACGGTCCAGGTCCAGGACGCCACCAGCGGCGAGGACCTGACCCGCGCCGTGCTGCTGCAGATCGTGCTGGAGGTGCAGCAGGGCTCGGCCCTCTTCCCGGCCGGTCTGCTGCATCGCGTCATCCGCTCGGGCGGCGATCACCCCGGCCAGCGGATGATGCTCCAGCAGCTCGGCCAGGCGCTGACCCTGGTGGACGCGCAGCTCGTGGCCATGGAGGAGCAGATCCCCTGGATGAAGGCCGGCAGCGCCGCCTGGGGGGCCGCGAAGCCCACGCCCCCGAAGCCCGCCGCCGAGCCCGAGCCGCCGCCCGAGGACCCCGCCCAGGCCCCCGCGCCCGAGGCCGCCCCGAAGCCCGAGGCCGACGCCGAGCTGGCCGCGCTACGCGCCCGCCTGGCCAGCCTGGAGGCGCGCCTGAAGAAGGGGTGAGCGGCTCGGGAGCGGGCGCGGTGGTGTATGCTTCGGGACCAACGCCGAGGTCACCGTGACCCCCTCGCCCTCCCCTCCCCCCGTCTCCACGCTCGGCACCAGCGCCTTCTCCGCGGGGCTCTGCCTGGTGCTGCTGCTCGGGCTGCTGGGCGCCGTGCGCCAGGACCAGGTGCGCCCGATGGAGGGCAGCGTCATCTTCGTGCTGGGCTGCCTGACGGTGGCCTTCGCCTCGGGCTTCACGACGACGGTTCGGCGCGGAGAGTGGCCGCGCCTGGAGACGAGCTGGGGTGGGCTGGGCGGCGGGCTGGGCGGCTGGCGCATCTCCCCGGCGCTGGCCTGGCTGTTGGGCGCCCTGCTCTTCGGCAGCGCGTTCACCTTCACCACCCTGAGCGCCGCGGGCCTGGAGCGCGCCAGCGCCGCCGCCATCCCGGCGCACACCACCATCGCCGAGGTCCCCAGCACCTCCGAGGCCCGCTAGTGCGCTACACGGCGCGCTCGATCATTCAGGCCTGGTCGCTGGCCGCCCAGCACGGCGCCGCGCGGGTGGGCAGCGTGGACAGCGCCGAGCGCCAGCAGCTCACGCGCGAGATCATCCGCTATTGCCGCGGCGAGTCGGGCGGTCGCGCGGTGCTGGTGAGCGGCGCGCGCGGCGCGGGCAAGACCAGCCTGGTCTACGAGGCGATGCAGCACGCCCAGGAGTCCCTCGCCGGCCAGGGCCTGCGCCCGCTGCTGGTCAGCCTGGACGCGCCGAGCCTGCTCATCCCCTCCTCGAAGGACAGCCCGGCCGACGAGCGCGAGCCGATCTTCAAGGACATGGAGCTGGTGCTGCGCCGCGCCGCCGTCGCCCTCTTCCAGGCGGTGGAGGAGGAGACCTGGCGTGCCATGATCGCGCTCGCCCAGCGCGGACGCGCTCCCCAGGGCCTCACTCGCAGCGAGCTGGTGGAGCTGGCCTCACGCCTGCGCGCCGATCTGGCCCAGGCGCCGACGCTGCAGGATCTCCGCGATCTCTGGCGGCGCGCCGGCCTGCTCGACGGCGGCGGCCTGTTCGGGCGCGAGGACGACGAGGGCCACGGCCTGCGCGAGGTGCTGGCCCTCTGGAGCGCCGTGCGCGCCTACCACGTCGCCAGCGACACCGTGCTGGGCGAGTCGGAGCAGCGCAGCGACGACGAGAGCAGCCGCGAGCGTCGGACCGAGGCGAAGTGGAACCTGCGCGAGGCGCTGAACCCGGTGCTGGGCCTGCTCTCCGGGCTCGCCGTCGGCGTCAGCGTCCACCAGGAGGGTGGGCTGCTGGCGGCCGTGCTCGGCACGCTCACCGCCATCCTCACCGGCCTCGCCCTCGACGTGACGGTGCGGCACTTCAAGCAGGAGAAGCAGTCGCTGACCTACAGGGTCACGCTGGACACCACCCCCTACGCGCTGACGCGCCTGCTGCCGGCCCTGGTCACCCACCTGCGCGAGACCGGCCTGGCCCCCGTCTTCGTCGTGGACAACCTCGACCGCGTCAAGGACCAGCGCGCCCGCCTCGACGCGCTGATGGGCAACCTGAAGTCCTTCGTCGCCGAGGACGCCTTCTTCTGCTTCCTGGCCGATCGCGACTACTTCGAGCTGCTCCGCTCCCTGCCCCGGGACCTGAACCGCGGCGCCGCCACGTTCACCGACCGCGTCCTGGTCTGCTACCGCCCCGCCGACCTGCGGGCCTGGCTGGAGCGCGTGCTGGAGCCCGAGCGCCCGCTGAACACCGACGCCGAGCGTCAGGAGCGCGATCTCTTCGCCACCGCTCTGCTCGGCCGCACGCGCATGAGCATGGGCGACCTGCACCGCAGCCTGCGCGCCCTCTCCGACCTCGACGGCGCGCTGGACCTGCCCGCGGGCGGCGTGACGCAGAGCCCGCTGTGGCTGGTCTTCGCCCACTACCAGGCGGCCCTCGAGCGCGCCCTGGCCAGCGACCGCCTCCGACGCTGCATCGAGGACGACCCCTACGGCCTCCTCGTCGCCCTGGACGCCCTCTTCTGGCCCATGGACCTCTGGGAGCGCGCCGAGCCGCTCTTCCTCGACGCGGACGCGCTCAGGGCCGAGCTGCTGAAGAAGATGGACCTGAGCGCCCTGGGGCTGGGCCCCGAGTCCGTCCGCGGCCCCTCCGCGCCCTTCCTGGCGGCCCTGATGGCCGGGCTCGAGGCGCTGGTGGAGGGGCTCTGTACACCCGCGACGCTGGCGGGGCGCTCGGACCTGGCGGGCCTCACGCTGGAGCCGCTGCTCGAGCCGGCGGGACCGGGGCAGTGGCGCTGGCGGAGGGATGTCTGGGGGAACGAGATCCAGTAGGGGTTGTTGCTGCAATGCAGCATGACGGGAGGTGGAGGCGCCGACCGGCCAGCGCGAGCGGCGATCAGCTATCGTAGGAGCCTGGAGGCTCACCGATGGCGCACACCCGCAAGGTAAGCGTCACCCACCTCCGCCAGAACCCCACAGCGGCGCGGCAAGAGGCGCGAAGCGGGAACCCCGTCGAGATCACCAGCCGGGGCAGGTCGTGGCGACGCTGACGCCACCTCGACCAGCCTCTCTGCACCGCTGACCAGACCATCCGTGGCTATGCCGGTGTGCGGACGATCTGGTCGTTGTTCGGCCTTGCTGCGCCGGACGCGTAACGGATCCATGAGAAGAGACGCCATTGGCCGATACAGACCGCTCGGCCGGCTTGCTGAAGAGCTATGGATAAGTACCGCAAAGAGCTTCTTTTCACGAAACACGACGCATTGCAGACCTCCGACCAGAGGCCTCCGACGCGTGGGGGAGGTGCCCCCGAAGGGGGCGGTGGGGGGTGCAGAACCTTCGAGCCGCCGCGCCCCGCCACCAGCCCCCTCCCCCCGCGTGGGGGAGGTGCCCCCGA
>CAZKWG010000474.1:0-6501 GCA_964556105.1 uncultured Enterobacterales bacterium
GCCGTGATCGGAGAAGTTCGCCTCACCGGCGACGAAGAGACCCGGGATGTTCGACTGCAGGTTGTAGTCTACCCAGAGGCCGCCCATCGTGTAGTGAACGGCGGGGTAGATGCGCATCGGGACCTTGTAGGGGTCCTCACCCGTGATCCGCGCGTACATCTCGAAGAGGTTGCCGTAGCGCTCCTCGATGGTGCTCTTGCCCAGGCGCTGAATGGCGTCGCGGAAGTCCAGATAGACGCCACGACCGCCCGGCCCGACCCCGCGCCCCTCGTCGCAGACCGCCTTGGCGGCGCGGCTGGCGACGTCGCGCGGCACCAGGTTTCCGAAGCTGGGATAGCGGCGCTCCAGGTAATAGTCCCGCTCGGCCTCGGGGATGTCGCCGGGAGCCCGCTTGTCGTCCCCGCGGGTCGGCACCCAGACGCGCCCGTCGTTGCGCAGGGACTCGCTCATCAGGGTCAGCTTGGACTGGTGGTCGCCGCTGACCGGGATGCAGGTCGGGTGGATCTGCGTGAAGCAGGGGTTGGCGAAGAGCGCCCCGCGCTTCGCCGCGCGCCAGGTGGCGGTGACGTTGCTGCCCTTGGCGTTGGTGGACAGGAAGAAGACGTTGCCGTAGCCGCCCGTGGCCAGCACCACGGCGTCCGCGGCGTAGCTCTGCAGCTTTCCCGTCACCATGTCGCGGACGATGATGCCGCGCGCCCGCCCGTCGGAGACGACGAGGTCGAGCATCTCCGTGCGCGGGAACATCTTGACCGTCCCGGCGTTCACCTGACGGAGCAGGGCCTGGTAGGCGCCGATCAGGAGCTGCTGCCCGGTCTGGCCGCGCGCGTAGAAGGTGCGGCTGACCTGCGCGCCGCCGAAGGAGCGGTTGTCCAGGTAGCCGGCGTACTCGCGGGCGAAGGGCACACCCTGGGCGACCGCCTGGTCGATGATGTCTACGCTCACCTGGGCGAGGCGGTAGACGTTGCCCTCGCGGGAGCGGAAGTCACCGCCCTTCACGGTGTCGTAGAAGAGGCGGTAGATGCTGTCGCCGTCGTTCTTGTAGTTCTTGGCGGCGTTGATACCGCCCTGCGCGGCGATGCTGTGAGCGCGGCGCGGGCTGTCCTGGAAGCAGAAGCTGAGGACGTTGTAGCCCAGCTCGCCGAAGGAGGCCGCCGCCGAGGCGCCCGCCAGACCCGTGCCCACCACGATGATGGTGTACTTGCGCTTGTTGGCGGGGTTGACGATCTTCAGGTTGAAGCGGTGCCGATCCCAGGCGGTCTCAATCGGGCCGTCCGGCACCTTGGCGTCGAGATGCATGGCCTTGGCCTCCGAGACTTAATGGATGCCGATGCGGAAGTAGGTAGCGAGGGGCATGATCACGTTGGCCCCGGCCACCACCACGGCGATCCCGGTCGCGATCCCCCGGGCCAGCCGCGAATACTTCGGACCTGTGACGCCCAGCGTGCGCGTCAGCGCGTTCACGCCGTGGAAGAGGTGCAGCCCGAGCACGAGGTTGGCCAGCACGTAGACCACCACCACCGGCAGCGAGCTGAAGCCCACCACGAAGTTCTGGTAGGCGTTCCCCGGGATGAAGTTCGGGTGAACGTTGCCGACCGTGAAGTGCATCAGGTGGTAGACCAGGTACAGCACGATGATCGCGCCGCCGTAGACCATGGTCCGCGACGCGAAGGTGGCGGCCTGCGGCTCTACCTTGACGTAGCGCACCGGCCGCGCCGCGCGGCTGCGCAGCGTGAGGATCACCGCCGAGTACATGTGCAGGAGGACGCTGCACAGCAGCACCACGCGCACACCCCAGACCAGCGCCGGCTGCTCGTGCAGGCTCTGAGCGTAGCCGTTGTAGACCTCCTGACCGAGGAAGATCTGGAGGTTTCCGAGCATGTGCACGATGACGAAGCCCACGAGGATGATCCCCGAGAGCGCCATCGCGACCTTCATGCCGATAGTAGACTTGTAGAAGTTGACCAGCCAGGACATGGACGCTCCGTCCTTCGAGGCCAAGGGCTAACCCCATACCCCTCACCGGCTCTGGGCGCAAGGCGCGACGTGGCGCTCGGCCTCGGGCGCGAGGTCCGGGGGCGCGTCGTCGTTGCCCTGGCCCACGTCCGCGGATACCGGGAAGAGGAGGATAGACCGCATGCGCACGAGCTCACTGGTGGCGGGCCTCGCGCTCGTCGGCTGTCATGGAAAGGGCGATGGCGCTCCGCTCCCGGCGGCGGGGGCGCTCGAGCCGGTGGAGATCATCTGGGAGGGCGCGGCTTTCCCCGCGGCGCATCCCAGCGTCACCCGCTTCGACAGCGCCTGGCACCTGTACTTCACCAGCCTGGAGGGCTCGATCGAGGCGACCTTTCACGCGCGCTCCGATGACGGCCTCTCCTTCGATCTCCTCTCGTCGCACCGCGTCCTCGATGACCTGGCGACCAGCGGCTCGGACCTGGTGAGCGCGTCGGTCGCCTACAGCTCCGGCTCACGGGTCCATCTGCTGGCGAACGCGTCGCGGAGCGGGGCGGACGAGATCTGGCATGCCACCGCGACGGACGGCGACACGTTCACCCTGGACGGCGCCGCGACCTTCTCCGGCGACGGCCTGCAGGTCACGGGCGCGCTCTACGAGGCGACGGAGGTGCTCGGGGCCTTCCACGACCGCGACAGCTCGGACGCGCCGGAGGTCCTGATCGCGCGCTCCACGGACGGGGGAGCCTCTTTCCCCGATCCCGCTCCAGGGCTGGGCCCGGACGACCTGCCGACCCCCTGGGGCTCGTCGACGGTCGGCGCGGGGGGCATGTGGGGCGCGACCATCGCGCCGGATCCCGAGGGCGGCTACCACATGCTCTACCTGGGGGCGGGGCCCAACGGGGACGAGGCCATCGGCATCGGCCAGGCCTGGTCGGGTGACGGCGAGGTGTGGACCGCGGACGGGGAGATCTGGTACGCGCCCGAGGAGGGCGTCACCTTGAACGGCCTGAGCCTCGTCCTGCATGAGGACCGCTGGTGGCTGTGGGTCGGCAGCACGACCGACGGCGCCGCCCCTCTGGAGGCGGGCACGCTGTCGTTGATGATGATCGAGTAGTGCCGCTGGCTGCTCGTCGCTGGGGGCGCCCGGAGGCCCGCGCGGCCCTCGCCTGGATTGGGCTTCGATGGCCGGCGCTGCCGGGGCTGCTCGGGCTGCTGCTCGGGTGGGCGAGCTATGGCGGCGGCGTGGTGGACGACGCCTACATCTCGCTGTTGTACGCCGATAATCTGGTGAGCGGGCACGGTCTGACCTTTCATCCCGCCCTGCCGCTGACCGAGGGCTACTCCAACCTCCTCTGGACGCTGATGCTGGCGCTCGGGCTGGCCGTCGGCCTCCCTGGCGCGGCCCTGGCGCAGGGGCTGGGTCTGATCTGCGCCGGCGCCACGATCGCGCTGGTGAGCGCGCGTGTCGGCGGGGCGCGCGGGGCCGCGGCGGGACTGGCCATCGCCGCGTCACCCATCGTCGGGTACTGGGCCGGGCGCGGTCTGGAGAGCTCGCTGGTCGCGCTGTTGCTGGTGGTCGCCGTCACGCGGCTCGGACAGCGCTCCTCCTGGCTGGCCTTCGGGCTGCTCGGCGTCGCGCGGGTCGAGGGCGTCCTCTGGGGAGGGCTCGGGCTCCTCCACGCCGCCCTGGTCGAGCGCCGTCTCCCCCGACCGCGCGCGCTGGCGCTCTGGCTCGTCCCCTTCGGTCTTCAGCTCGGCTTCCGCGCGCTGACCTACGGGAGCCTGAGGCCCGCGCCGATGCTGGCCAAGATCTCCGACGGGGTCGGCAGCTCGCTGGCACGCGGCCTGAGCTGGCTCTGGGAGGGCATCGACGGGGCGCCCCTGGGCGCGCTCGGGCTGGCGATCCTGCTCTTCGTGCGCGCTCCCCGATCGACCCGCGACCCGCTGGCGGCCTGGGCCGCGCTGAGCGCGCTCGGGCTGGTGGCCTTCGGGGTCGGCGTGGGGGGGGACTGGATGCCCAACCTCCGCTGGCTGATGCCAGCGGTGCCGCTCACCTGGCTCGCCCTCGCCGTCGCCGCGCCGAGCTGGCGCCCCTTCATCCCGCTGGCGCTGCTCTCCGCGGTCATCGACGCGCAGACCGGCATCCTGGGAAAGGAGGGGGGTGTCGCGCGCCGCAGCCTGAGGGCGACGCTGGAGACGCTGGAGCTGGGGCCACGACCGCTCCAGATCCCGGCCGCGACGCTGGTCGTTCTGGAGACGCTGGGCCCGGACGAGGTCGTGCTTCATCCGGATGTCGGCCTGCTGGCCTGGTTGACGGGAAATCCAGTGCTGGATCCGCAGGGCCTCACCTGGGCGGACGTCGCGCAGCTCCTGCACGATGGCTGGCAGGAGCCTGGGAGCGAGGCCACGCTCGCGCGTGTCCAGGAGACGCTCGTGCGCCTTCGGCCCGCGCTGGTCGGCGTGCCCATTCGAGGTGGTCGCAGCGCGTCTGGTCCCATCGGGGCCCTCACGCTGGGAGGATCGGCGGTCCAGCCCCAGCCCTGGTTCGACGCGGGCTGGGAGCGTTGGCGCGAGGAGCCCTACGGCGCAGGGGGCTCCATTCGCTACTATCTACGCCGTGATCTGGGTGAGAAGATCGGCAAGGAGGCGCGGCTTCGACGCTACGCCTCGGCCCTGGCGCGCGCGCCCGAGGCGGAGGTGCTCGCCACGCGCGTGGCCTGGACACTTCGCCAGCTGGACCGGGACGAGGAGGCGCGCGCCGCCGAGCAGGGGATCGATCCGCGCGCGCGTCGCATCGCAGAGATCTGGTCGCGCTGAGCCTCGCAGGCCGAAAAAAGAGAGAGCCCCCAGGACGGGGGCTCTCCTTTCGAGACCAAGGAGGGAGCTTACTCCGACCAGACGCCGTCCGCGCCGCCGTAGGCGCCCATGTCCACGCCGCCGTCGCCTGCGCCGATCGCCGGGCTGGAGGCGGAGAGGGTGAGGTCGCTGGCCGAGGTGAACTCGGGGTCCTCAGAGATGTTGCCCATGGCGCCGGTCGGGTCCGTGTAGACCGTCCCGTAGTTGCCGGAGGCGCCGCCGTAGACGTCGCTGTAGGCCACGTCGAGGGAGGTGCCGGTATCGCCGTCGATCATGTAGCCGCTGTCGTTCCAGTAGAGGATGGAGTTGCTGACGCTGAGCGAGCCGCCCGAGCTCAGGTAGGCCGTCGCGACGCCCTCGTTGGCCGAGGTCGAGACGTGGTTCAGCGAGACCTCGCCGCCCTGAACGTCAACAGCGGCGCCGCCGACCGTGACGTCGGAGCTCGAGCTGTTGCCCAGGAAGATCGAGTTGTTGAAGGCCGCGGTGCCCTGAACCGCCGCGCCACCGCCGGTGGAGGCGGAGTTGGCGTCGAAGTCCAGCCACTTGCCGTCGAGGTTGGTCGCGCTGTTGGCGAACAGGCCACCACCGTTGTCCGAGTAGTTGTCGGAGAAGGTGATGTCCCAGGGATCGACCGTCGCGTCGCCGAAGAAGGCGCCGCCGCCGTAGGAGTAGACGTACACCACCTCTTCGTCGGAGGGGTTGGTGTAGCTGTAGGCGGGCAGGTTGTTGTCGGTGACGACGAGGTCGTACAGCGAGGGGCTGGCGCCGTCCACGTAGATGCCGCCGCCGAAGTAGCGGTAGGTCGTCGTGGTGATGGTGGAGTAAGAGTCGATGGCCTCGGTGACCGAGGTGACCTCGACGGTGCCGGTGCCGCCCATGATGGTGAAGCCGGTGAGCTGGGCCTCGGAGGTCTCCCCGTTGGCGATGGTGACGACCGAGGTCTCACCGGTGCCGACGATGAAGGTGCGATCCGTGCCGTCCACACCCTTGACCAGGATGTTCTTGCCCGTGAAGTCGATGTCCTCGTTGTAGGTACCGGGCATCGCGTAGACGCACATCTCAGCCTGGTCGATGGCCGCCTGGATGGTGTCCAGGGGGTTCGTCATCGTGCCCGTGCCGGTGGGGCTGCCGGACACCGAGTCGGCGTGCACGGGCTCCATCGAGTTGAGATCGTCGCAGTCGTCCGCGTTGTCGGTGTAGCCGTCCGGCATCTCGCAGGCGTCGATCGGCTCGTCAGGGTTGCCGTAGGTGTCGCCGTCGGAGTCCGCGTAGTAGGTCGTGCTGTCCAGGCCGTCGTCGATCGTGTCGTTGCAGTCGTTGTCCGTGCCGTCGCAGATCTCCTCGGCGCCCGGGTAGACATAGGGGTCCGCGTCGTCGCAGTCGCCGTCGACCGGAACCCAGCCATCGCTGCCTTCGCAGGCGTCCGTCGTGACGCCGCTGTCGCCGAAGCCGTCGCCGTCCGCGTCCTGGTAGTAGGTGCCCGCGACACCCTCATCGAGCTCGCCGTCGCAGTCGTTGTCCACGCCGTCGCAGTCTTCTTCGGCGCCCGGGTTGATCGAGGCGCTGGAGTCGTCGCAGTCGTCGCAGGAGTTGTAGCCGTCGCCGTCAGCGTCGATGTTGCAGTCGCCTGTCTCGATGCCGGTCTCCTCGATGCCGGTCTCTCCGGACTTTTCGTCGCCGGGGCAGCCAGCA
>CAZKWG010000475.1:0-6492 GCA_964556105.1 uncultured Enterobacterales bacterium
TCCAATGCTGATGGCGGCGGACATCGAGGAGGTCGCTTGCCAGTACCTCTATGAGGACGGCGAGTTCTACCACTTCATGCAGCCCGAGAGCTTCGAGCAGTTCGCCGTGGAGGCCACCAAGGTCGAGGAGGTCAAGGACTTCCTGACCCCCAACCTCGACGTCTCGGTGACCTTCTTCAAGGGCAAGGCCATCTCGGTCAACCTGCCCTACTTCATCGAGTCTGAGGTCACCTATTGCGAGCCCGGCGCCCGCGGCAACACCGCGACGGGCGTGCTGAAGCCGGCCACCCTGGCCACCGGCGGCACGGTGCAGGTCCCCCTCTTCATCGAGGTCGGCGAGATCATCCGCGTAGACACCCGCACGGGCGCCTACGTCTCTCGCGTCGGTAAAGGCGGGGCTTGATTCCCGGCGCGCTGGACGGCACGCGCCTCCGCGCACGTGGCGCCATCCTCCGCGCGCTGCGATCCTGGCTCGACGATCACGGCTACCTCGAGGTCCACACGCCCACGCTGGTCAAGAGCCCGGCGCTGGAGGAGAACCTCGAGGCCGTGCGCGTCGGCGATCGCTTCCTGCACACCAGCCCCGAGTTCGCGATGAAGCGCGTCCTCGCCGCTGGTCTGTGCCGGATCTACCAGATCGGCCCCTGCTTCCGTGAAGAGGAGCAGGGCGCGCACCACGCGCGCGAATTCACCATGCTGGAGTGGTACCGCGTCGGCGCCTCAGCCGAGGACCTGATGGACGAGGTGGAGGACCTGATCGGCCACGCCGCCGCCGCGGTGGGGCGCTCCCCTCCCCGCTTCGCCCGCCGCGCCGTGAGCAGCCTGCTCGAGGACGGGGGCGATCCCGACGCCTGGTTCCACGCCTGGGTAGACCGGGTCGAGCCCACCCTGCGCGCCCCGACCATCGTCTTCGGCTACCCACCCTGGCAGGCCGCCCTCGCCCGCCTGCGCGGCGGGCTCGCCGACCGCTTCGAGGTCTACCTCTCGGGTATCGAGCTGGCCAACGCCTTCCACGAGGAGACCGACGCCGCCGTGCTCCGCGAGCGCTGGGAGGCCTCCGCCGCCGCGCGACGCGCGCATGGCCGGGAGCCCCACCCGCTGGACACGTCGCTGCTGGAGGCCGTCGGTCGCATGCCCCGCTGCGCCGGCATCGCGCTGGGCGTCGATCGCCTGTGCATGGCGCTGACCGAGGCGGTGGACATCCGCCAGGTCCAGGTGAGTTAAGCGGGGCCGGAGAGGTGTCTCTTGGAGCTCAAGGGGAAGGTCGCCATCGTCACTGGGGCTGGGCGCGGGATCGGCGCGGCCATCGCGAGCGAGCTGGGCAGCGCGGGCGCTCGCGTCATCGTCAACTACAACCGCAGCGCCGAGGCCGCAGAAGCCCTCGCCCAGAAGATCGGCGGACAGGCCGTGCAAGCGGACGTGTCCACCGTGGCGGGCTGTGAGGCGCTGATCGCCGCGGCCGAGGCGATGGGCAGCCTGGACATCCTGGTGAACAACGCCGGGATCACGCGCGACATGCTGCTGCTGCGCATGACGGACGAGGAGTGGGACGAGGTCCTCCAGACCAACCTCACCGCCACCTTCCGCATGTGCCGGGCGGCGGCCCAGGTGATGCTGCGCCAGCGCCGCGGCGCCATCGTCAACGTGACCAGCGTCTCGGGCATCCGCGGAAACCCGGGCCAGGCCAACTACGGCGCGAGCAAGGCCGGCATCGCCGCGATGAGCCGCTCGCTGGCCAAAGAGCTGGGGCGCCGCAGCATCCGCGTGAACTGCGTGGCGCCGGGCTTCGTGGACACCGACATGGTGCGGGCCATGGACCAGAAGCTGGTCGAGCAGATCAAGGAGATCGTCCCGCTGCGCCGGCTCGGCCGCCCAGAGGAGATCGCCGCGGTCGTGCGCTTCCTCGTCAGCGACGCCGCGTCCTTCGTCACCGGACAGGAGTGGGTGGTGGACGGCGGGATGACAGGCTAGTTAAGCTAGCATTCGTCCGGGCTCAGGCGCCGCCCAGCGCGATCAGCCGCTCCAGCGAGGCGCGCTGCTCCGAGCTCAGCCGGTACTCGATGCTCATGCCCGGGGGTTGGCCGCGAGCGGCCGCGCCGGAGAGCGCCGCCGTGACGACCCCGCTCAGCTCCAAGGGGAAGGCCAGGCCCGGCGCGCGCACCTCGATGGCCACGTCCCGCCCGACCTGCAGCGGCTGCTCCGTGCGGACGAAGCAGCCCCCACGACGCAGGTTCTCGCGGTACTCGGCGACCAGCGCGTCCAGCCGCGGGTAGGCCAGCTTGAGGCGCGCGGGCTTCTTCGACACGCTCTCGCCCGCTGACGCGTCCGGCGAGGGCGGCGCCTGCGGCGGAGGCGGAGGCGGAGGCTCGACCAGGCGCGGGGGAGGCGGGGGCTTGCGGGACGGCGCGTGGGCCTCGTCCACGGAGAAGAGCTCGTCGGCGAGCGCGAAGAGGTCGTCGAGGTCGCGCGGATCGTCGAGCTCGTCGAGCTGGTGGATCGTCTCCGTCGCGATGCGCGAGCGCTCGGCCGCGCTGTGCGTGGGCTCGGGCGTGACCGAGAAGAGCTTGTAGGAGTCCCCCTGACCGAGCACGCGGGCGCGGTTGTCCGGCCCGACGATGTCGGAGAGCGCGACCTGCGTCGGGGCCACCGGCCCACCCTCCCGCGGGGCCGGCGCACGCGCGCCCCTCGCCGGCGCGGGGGTCGGAGGACCGCTGGGCGGGATCATCTTGCTGCGCTGCGGAGGACTGGCGCTCACCTCATCCCGCTTCCTCGGCGCTGGCGTGTCCAGCGGCATCAGGGTGGGGTTGCCCTCCAGCTCGTCGTGCGCGTCCGGAGCGGGAGGCGCGCCGCGCGACGCCGCGCGCTCCCCACCAGCCTTCACGCCATCGCCCTTCTCCAGGGCGTGGAAGAGCCGCTCGAAGTCCTCGTCGTCCCCGAGATCCTCGGCGATGTCCAGCCCGAAATCCCATTTCCCGGCCTCGACGCCAGGATCCCGGTCCACCGCAGGGCCGCGCGTCACGGGGCCGGCCGCCACCGCCGCGTTGGACACGGGCGACATCGTCTCCGGCCGCTCCCAGGACGGGCTCTCGCCGGCGAGACCGAAGATCGCCACCGTGTTCACCGCGAGATCGGCCTCCGGCTCCTCTTCTCGAGTGTCGGGGTTGGTGTCCAGGCGCGGCGCGGGGCGGCTCGCCTCGTCCACCGGATCGACCTCTCGCAT
Source organism: uncultured Enterobacterales bacterium (assembly GCA_964556105.1). Taxonomy (GTDB): domain Bacteria; phylum Myxococcota_A; class UBA796; order UBA796; family CAZKWG01; genus CAZKWG01. The sequence goes on from CAZKWG010000475.1 coordinate 3,221, forward strand.
CGTCGGCAGGACGATGCGCCGCTTTCCCGGCGTCGCCACGCTGACGCTGTCCGGATCGCCCGGCCCCTTGGCGCGCAGGGTGCCGATGCTCAGGTCCTCGCGGACAGCAGCGGCCGCCGCGCTCGCCGTCGCCGCCGCCACCGCCTCCTCGGGCAGGCTCTCCAGATCCGCGAGGTTGAGGTCCTCCGGCTCCTCGGCGCCTGCGGGGGGCGCCGCCTGGACCGGGGCAGCGCTCGAGGACGCGGCCTCCTTGCGTCGCGCCATGCGCCCGAAGAAGCTCGCCAGCCGCCCCCCCCGACTCTGCGGCGCGCTCGCGGCGGCGGTCGCGTCGGGCTGCCCGGACGCCGGCGCGGGGGCGCTCGCGCTGCTGGGCAGCGGCCCCTTGTGGACATCGCCATCGACCTCGAAGCCCGTGCCGCCCTTGGCCGCGACGACCTCGGCGTAGTTCCGCACGGTGATGCGCTTGCGCTCCCCCGTGGTCGGGTCGGCCGCCATGACGTGCAGCATCCCGTTGGAGTCCATCCGGAACGTGACGTCCACCTTGGTCTGCATCCGCGGCGCCGGCGTGAGGCCGGTCAACACGAACTCGCTGAGAAACTCGTTCTCCGCGTTCTGGCGGCTGTAGCCCTGGCGAACGGTGATGCGCACGGCCTCCTGGTTGTCCTGCACCGTGGCGAAGGAGCGGGTCTGCGAGGCCGGGATCTGGCTGTTCCGCAGGATGATCGGCTGGAACAGCCCGCCGACGACGTCGATGCCGAGGTCGAACGGGGTGACGTCCAGGAGCACGGGCGCGCGGCCGTCCGGGGTGCCCAGCGTGTTGGCGTGAACCGCCGCGCCGATGGCGACCGCCTCCTCCGGGTGGACCGTGCGAGAGGGCTCCTTCTTGAAGAGCGCCCCCACCGCCTCGCGGACCCGCGGCATCCGCGTCTGGCCGCCGACCAGGATGACGTCCTCGATGTCGACCAGCTTCAGGCCCGCCTCGCTGACGGCCGTGCGGACGATCTCCAGCGTTCGCTGGACCAGATCCTCCACGAGCGTCTCCAGCGTGAGGCGCGAGACGACCTGCTCGAGGTTCTGCTGCGGCGTGACCCGCGGGATGAGCACCGTGGTGCGATCCGTGAACGAGAGCTCACACTTGGCGCGCTCCGCGGCGTCCTTGAGGCGCTGCAGCGTCGTCCGGTCCTCGCGAAGATCGACCTTGTAGGTCGCCTCGAAGTTGTTCGCCAGGTGATCCACCAGGCGGTGGTCGAGGTCCTCGCCCCCCAGGCAGGTGTCGCCGCGCGTGGAGAGGATCTCGTAGACGCCCGACGAGAGGCGCAGGACGCTGACGTCGAAGGTGCCGCCGCCCAGATCGTAGATCAGCAGCGTGCGCTCGATGTCCTTCCGAAAACCGTAGGCCAGCGCGGCCGCGGTGGGCTCGTTGAGCAGGCGCTCGCACTTCAGCCCGGCGAGGCGCGCCGCCTCGAAGGTCGCGGCCCGCTGCGCGTGGTTGAAGTAGGCGGGGACGGTGATCACCGCCTCTTCGACCCGCTCCCCCAGGGCCCGCTCGGCGATGGAGCGCGCGACCTGCAGGATCAGCGCGCTGACCTCGATGGGCGTAAAGAACTGGTCGCCCATCCCCACCAGGCAGGTGCCGTCGGGAGCCGGCTGCACGACGAAGGGCAGGCGGGGGCGGAGGGCCTCGATCTCCGGGCTGTCATAGCGACGCCCGATCAGGCGCTTGACGGCATAGACCGTGAACTCCGGGCGCGTCAGCAGCATCGCGCGCGCGGCCTGACCGACGACGAACTTGCCGTCGTCCTTCAACGACACGGTGGACGGAAGGACCTTGTAGCCCTTCTCGTCCTCGAGAACGAGTGGTCGTCCGTCCTTTAGGACCGCTACCGCCGTGTTGGTGGTGCCCAGGTCGATCCCGATGGCCCTGCCCATTTATTCCTCTGCCGTGGCTGGCATGATACCAGCGGGTCAGGGCGGCCGCAGAACCTGAACACCTGTCCCGAGCAATAGCCGGGCCATCAGGCAGGACATCCCTTGCCCGAGCCCTCTCCGCGCACACCACAGAAGCTCCCTCCACGCTCGGTCGCCCGCGGCGCGCGGCCCGGGATCAACCCTTGACGAAGAGCGGCATCTGCACCTGCGCGGCCTCCGAGCGCACCTCGATCGGGTACTCGCCCGAGAAGCACGCGTCACAGTAGCGCCCCCGATCCTCCCCCTGGGCCTCGCGCAGCGTCTCGAGCGGCAGATAGCCCAGGGTGTCCGCCTCCAACCAGGTGCGGATGCCCTCCAGATCCATCCGGCTGGCGATCAGCTCCTCGCGGGTGGGCGTGTCGATGCCGTAGAAGCAGCTCCCGGTGGTCGGCGGCGCCGTGGACCGCACGTGGACCTCGCGCGCGCCCGCGTTGCGCAGGAGCCGGACGATCTTCCGGCTGGTCGTGCCGCGCACGATGGAGTCGTCCACCACCACGACGCGCTTGCCCTCGAGCACGCTGCGCACCGGGCTCAGCTTGAGCTTGACCCCGAAGTCGCGGATCTGCTGGCTGGGCTCGATGAAGGTCCGCCCAACGTAGTGGGAGCGCAGCAGGCCGAGCTGGTAGGGGACGCCGCTCTCCTGCGCGTAGCCGAGCGCCCCGGGGACGCCGGAGTCCGGCACCGGGACGATCACGTCCGCCTGCACCGGGTGCGCGCGCGCCAGCAGCCGCCCGAGCTGAACGCGCGTCTCGTAGACCGAGCGCCCGAAGACGATGGAGTCGGGCCGCGCGAAGTAGATGTGCTCGAAGACGCAGGCCCGCCGAGGCCGGCGCGGAAAGGGCCGGAGCGAGGTGATGCCCTCGCGGGGGTCGATGATCACCATCTCGCCGGGCGCCACCTCGCGCACCAGCGTCGCCCCGATGAGGTCGAGGGCGCAGGTCTCCGAGCAGGCCACCCAGGCGCTGCCGCGGCGGCCGAGCACGAGCGGCCGGAAGCCGTGGGGGTCGCGCACGGCGACCAGGGTGGTCTCGGTCGCCAGCAGCAGCGAGTAGGCCCCCTGCACGCGGCTCAGCGCGTCCACCAGCCGGTTGATCAGCGTCGCCTGGGTGCTGGTCGCGATCAGGTGGAGGATGACCTCGGTGTCCGAGGTCGCCGTGAAGATGCTCCCGCGCGCCTCCAGCTCCTCGCGGAGCTGGTTGGCGTTGACCAGGTTCCCGTTGTGGGCGATGGCGATCTGGCCGTCCTGGTAGCGCACGACGAAGGGCTGGATGTTGCGCAGCGTGTCGTCGCCGGCCGTCGAGTAG
>CAZKWG010000476.1:0-6483 GCA_964556105.1 uncultured Enterobacterales bacterium
GCCTGCAGGTCTTCGAGGGGGTTGGCGGCCGGGTTCGTGGTGAGCGTGTCGCCGTCGCCGAGCAGCTGATCCGCCTTGCCCGGCGTGACGCGGACGAACTTGTCGCCGAGCACGCCCTCCGAGCGCAGGTCGGCGGTCGTGTCCACTGGGAGTTGCATCTCGCCGGACATCTGGAGCTCGAGCTTCGCCTGGCCCTTGTCCAGGGTGATCGCCACGACAGAGCCGACCGAGACGCCCGCCAGCTTCACCTGGGTGCTGGGGTAGAGGCCCTCGGCGCTGGGCACGGTGGCGTAGAGCGTGTAGCCCTGGAGCGCGCCCGCCGGCTTGTCGTCGGTGCGCAGGAAGGCCCAGATGGTCACGGCGACGGTGAGCACCGTGAGCACCCCGACCTTCAGCTCTGTGGTGTAGCCCATGCTCGCTCCCTGGGGCCCGCGACCGAGGCTCAGACCTCGATGGGGCCCTCCATCTGTCCGGTGATGAACTGCTGCACCCGCGCGTCCGGGCAGCCGCGGATCTCGTCGGGCGTGCCCTGCACCAGGATTCGCCCGTCCAGCAGCATCGCGATGTGATGGGCGATGCTGAAGGTCGCCTGCATGTCGTGCGAGATGACGATCGAGGTCAGCGTCGGGTCGAGCCGCTGCGTCTCGGAGATGAGGTGATCGATGGCGGCCGTGCGGATCGGGTCGAGCCCGGTGGTCGGCTCGTCATAGAGCAGGAAGTCCGGCTTTCGTACGAGCGCCCGCGCCAGGCTGGCCCGCTTGCGCATGCCGCCCGAGAGGTTGCCGGGCATCTTGTGGCCGTGCTGGTCGAGCCCCACCCGCTCCAGACACTCCCGCACCCGCGCCTGGATCTGCGCCTCCGTCCCGTCCTTGTGCTCGCGCATCGGGAAGGCGACGTTGTCGAAGACGTTCATCGAGTCGAACAGAGCGCCGTCCTGAAAGACGTAGCCGAAGCGGCGGCGGATCTCGCGGAGCTGCCGGTCCCTCAGCTTCGTGATGTCCGTGCCGTCGATCTCGATGCTGCCGCCATCGGCGCGCAGCAGCCCCATGATCAGCTTGAGCAGCACGCTCTTGCCCGCGCCGGACATGCCGATGACCACGGTGACGCCGCCGCGCGCGATGTCGAGGTCCACGCCGCGCAGGATCTGGGCGGCCCCGAACGAGCGCGTGAGCCCGCGGATGCGTACGGCGAGATCGGCAGCTTCGAGCGCCATCAGACCATCAGCCAGGCGGTGAGGAAGTAGTCCACGATGAGGATGGCGACGCTGCTCACCACCACCGCCTCCGTCGTCGCGCGGCCCACGCCCTCCGCTCCCCCGCGGGCATACAGGCCCTTCGTGCAGCCCACCACCGAGAAGATCACGCCGAAGACCGCCGCCTTGATGAGCCCCTTCCAGATGTCGTCGGGGTCCACGTACCACTCGATGCGGCCGTAGAAGGATCCGGGAGAGATGTGCAGGATCTGCGTGCCGACGTAGCCGCAGCCGACCATGGCGATCGCGTCGAAGACAGCCGTGAGGATGGGCAGCATGATCGTCGCCGCGAGCAGGCGCGGGCTGACCAGGTAGCTGATGGGATCGACGGCCATGGCCTCGAGGGCGTCGATCTGCTCGCTCACGCGCATGGTGCCGATCTCGGCCGCCATCGCGCTGCCGGCGCGGCCGGTGACCATGAGCGCGCAGAGCACGGGCCCAAGCTCTTTGGTGACCGCCAGCCCCACGGTCGAGCCGGTCATGCCCTGGGCGCCGAACATGCTGAAGGCCACGTTCGACTGCAGCGCGAAGACCGCCCCGGTGAACAGGCCGGTGATGAGCACGATGGAGAGGGACTGGTTGCCGACGAACTCCATCTGCTTGAAGATCAGCCGCACGCGCCAGGGCGGACGCACCAGGTTCAACAGCCCGCGCAGGAAGACGAGGACATAGCGGCCCCAGGCCTCGAAGAGGGCGATGACGCGGGCGCCGATGCGCTCCAGCAGGGCCTGGACGAGTCCGGTCAAGCCGCCTCCCCCGCGCGGGTGTAGGCGCGCGGCACCCGATCGGACCAGCCGGCGAGGATCTCGTAGGGGATGGTGTCGGCCTGGGTCGCCAGGTCCCAGGCGGTGATCCGGGCGTCGCCCTGGGCGCCCATGAGCGTGACCTCGTCCCCGGCCTCGACCGGCACGGGGATGTCCGTGACGTCCACCATGGTGAGGTCCATGCAGACGCGCCCGCGGATCGGGGCCACGTGGCCGTGGATCAGCACGCCGCCGCGGTTGGAGAGCGCGCGCGGGTAGCCGTCGGCGTAGCCCACGGGCAGGGTGGCGATGCGGCTGGGGCGGGGCGTGACCCAGGTGCGCCCGTAGCTGACGCCGACGCCCGCGGGCAGATCGCGGACCAGCAGCACCTTCGTCGTCACGCGCATCACCGGCGCCACGGGGATGGGGCACTCCGGCCCGGCCGGGTTGTAGCCGTAGAGCAGCAGACCGGGCCGCACCAGATCGAACCCATACTCTGGGTAGTAGATCACGCCGCCCGAGTTGCAGGTGTGCAGCAGCGAGGGCCGCAGCCCGCGCGCCCGCGCCGCCCGCACCGCCTCGAGGAAGCGCCGGGCCTGCTCGCGGGTGAACACGCGGCTGGCCTCGGTCAGACCGTCGCTCTCGGCGAAGTGCGTGGCGATCCCGTCCACCCGCAGCCACTTCAGGGAGGCCATGCGATCCAGCAGCGCCTCCCAGTGCGGCAGCGGCACGCCCAGCCGCCCCATGCCCGTGTCCACCTTCAGATGTACTCCCACGGGCTCACGCCGGCGGGCGGCGGCCTGCTCCAGGCGCGCGGCGCTCTCGAGGTCGGAGATCACCGGCGTCAGCCGCGCGTCGATGGCCTCGTCCGCTCCCGCCAGCCCGACGCCGCCCATGCTGAGGATCGGCCGCTTGATCCCCGCGGCGCGGAGCTGCTTGCCCTCCTCGATGAGCGCCACCCCGAACCAGTCGCAGCCCGCCTGCTCCAGCGCGCCGGCGCAGGCCACGGCCCCGTGCCCGTAGGCGTCGCCCTTTATCGCCGCCAGCACCCCCGTCTCCGGGCGAAGCGAGGCCCGGATCGCCCGAAAATTCGTGGCGAGCTGGTCGAGGTCGATGGTGGCGAGGGTCGGGCGTACGGGAGAGGGCATGGGGCAGGTGGGCCCTAACCGGGTTCGCGCGAGGAGGCTGGCGAGGAGGCGATGGACCGCTCACACGAGGAGCGGATCGCCCTCCCCCGCGAGCGCCCGTGTCAGCGCGTTCGCCAACGCGCCGCCGTCGGTGAACCGCCGCTCGACGCGGGCGTCCAGCCCTCGGGACAGGACGGCGACGAGGGCCCGGCCCGACGCCTCGCTCCCCTCCAGCGCCCTGACCCCATCCAGCAGCGCCTGCTCGTCCTCCGAAGTGAGCGCAGCGACGGGATGATCGGCCAGGATGCTCGCATAGTCCAGCCCGGACCTGGCCCGCGCGAAGGCGCTGCGCAGGGCCGGCTCGTCCCGGTGGGGAGTCTGCACCACCGCCGCGCGCGCCACCGCCCAGAGCGCCTCCCCGCGCGCGTTCAACCGCCCACTCGGGTCCTCCTGGCAGCGCGGCGCGCGCCCGGTGAGGAGCCAGAAGATCGAGGCACAGGCCGCGTAGGTGTCCCAGTGCGCGCCCGGGATCGGCCTATCGGGCAGGAGCTGATCGGGCGGTGAGCACTGCCAGACGCCCACGGTCCCGCCAGCGCCCTCCGCGGCGTCCAGGTCGAGCGCGCAGGAGAAGTCCACCAGGACCAGCGTCTCTCCGCGCCAGAGCAGGTGATCAGGGCGCACATCGCGGTGGATCACCCGGCGCGCGTGAACCTGCTCGAGGCTGCGCGCCAGGCCGATCGACGCCTGCCACAGGCGCGGGCCCGTGCCCGGCAGCTCTCGGAGCTCCAGCCTCTCCAGGACCAGCAAGGGGCGCCCCTCGAGCCGCTCCGCGGCGACGATGCGTGGGACGCCGGAGGCGCCCTCCAACCTGGTCAGCAACCTGCCCTCTCGCTCCAGGGCCCTGTCCGAGCGCGCTCGCACCGAGAGCTTCCCGAAGACAGGCGCCCCGCTCGCCTCCTCCCGCCCCGCCAGCCCGAGCCCGTGCCGCCCCCCAGCGACCGGCGTGGGCTCCCAATGGAAGAGACGCCGCTCGTCTACCTGCAGAATGCCCGAGAGCACCTCAACGGTCTCCAATACGCCCTCGGCCAGCAGCGCCGCGTGGGCCCGCAGCGGCCTCAGGGCGGCGCCGTCCAGAAAGCCCGACAGCGCGCGTCGAAGGTGCCGAGCCTCCCGGGGCTCCAAGCGCCGATCGAGGGCGCGCCAGAACGAGGCGAGACCGAACCAGACGAAGCATGCGTGTACATACGTGTGGAGGTGGAGTCGACTGCCCGTCCAGGGCGAGACAACCAGCAGATCATCACTGTTGTGTGGATCTGTGGTGGGGAGGAGGGGAGCGATCTGCTCCAACCCATAGACGACGCCATGGATGCTCTCGTGGAGCAGCGCGTTGGCGATGGTCGGCGCGTCGAAGCTGTCGAGGTGCGCGTTGAGCAGCACGACCCGCCCGATTTCGGTGTTGCAGGAAGCGGAGGTCGCGAAGCTCGGGTTGGTCGGATCTCGACGCAACTGAATGACCCTGGCCGACTGGAGGACCATCCCCCAGGCCGCAGGACAGGCGTCCAGAATCAGCCTCCGCGCTTCTATCAGCTTCCCCAGGATCTCCGACGCCTCTGCGCGACTGTACCGGACGGTCGGCCCGAAGCGGACGTTGCGAAAATCCCCGCCGTCCATGGGGTTGTCCAGCCAGGCGCTGAGGTGATCGATGGGGACACCGTCAAGCCGCAGGGCCTGCGCTGCGCCCCCTGCGCCGTCCGGCCCGAGGTCGCCGCAAGCGCTCCAGGAGCGAGGCGAGCCGCCCTCCGCGCGCGCCTCCTCGACCGCGATGCAGCGCTCGAACCAGTCCTCGAAGCCCTGCTCCCCTCGCGCGGCGCCGACGAGGCGATAGACCAGCTCGGGCGCGCCGAGGAGCGACTGGAGGGACTCGGGAGGCAGCGCGCGGAGGCGCCCCAGCAGCGCGGCGCGACCGTCCAGGGTCGCGTAGAGCTCTGGGGCGCGAACCGACATGGCCGCGCGCGAGAGGAGCTGATTCCGAACGTCGCGCGCGAGTCGCGCGCCATCCCGCCACTGTAGAAAGGCGAGCATCGAAGTGGCGTTCCACGGGTTCATACCAGACGTTCTCCTCGCGCGAGCCCTGTTCGGCCGGCGACGGCCCGCCGCCGTTCAGCGCGCGCTGCCCGGCGGAGGTCTGCAGATCAATAGGTCGGTCCTGAGGAGCCGTCGCAGAGATGATCGGGGAAATCCTCCTCATCATAGATCAGCGCGCCGACGATCGTGAGACGGAGCGCCCCGGACGCGGGCTGCGGCAGACCCGCTCCGGTGATCATCGCGCGGATGGACGCCTCGGAGTCCGGCCCCGTGAAGACATAGATCTGACCTTCCTCCTCCTCCACGCAGAAGCGGTCCTCGGGCACATCGCCCGCGTCGTAGGTCGGGTCGAGGTCCACGACGACCGACTGACAGGCCGGCAGCGGCTCGAGGAGCGGACTGTTCGCCAGACTGAGGATGCTCTGTATGTCCGCGATGACGGACGGATCGCAGGTGACGCCGGACAGCGTCGCGGCCTGCGCGGGACTGGCGGCGCCCGCGACGATCGCGCCCAGAAGAATCTTGTCTTTCATGCTCGATCTCTCCCTCCCCACCGCTCGGCGGGATCACAAACGAGTGACGCACGTCTGGCCAGGAGCAGAGTCGCCCCGCCGCGAACAATGGGCACATGACCACCTTGATCGACCCTACTGAGCCTCTCCCCGGTTGACCAGTTCAGATGTCCGACGTGCATCTGTATACTAGTCGGCGCACGACCCGAGCGTCGACAAAAAAGTGCGCCCGCGGAGGTCGAGGCCCCCCCTCGCCCCTCCCCGGCCAGCAGGCTAAGCTCTCCCGCGTTCCATCAGGAGGTCCCTCGTGCGTATCCTGGTCGCTGGCGGCGCCGGCTTCGTCCCCTCCCACCTCTGCGAGCGGCTGCTGTGCGACGGGCACGAGGTGGTGGCGCTGGACAACTTCATCACCGGCCACCGCCGGAACCTGGGCCCGCTGCGCCAGCACGCCGGCTTCACCTTCGTCGAGGCCGATCTCACGAAGGGCATCCCGGTCGAGGGCCGCTTCGACCGCGTCTACAACCTGGCCAGCCCCGCCAGCCCCATCGACTACGTCGAGCTGCCCTTCGAGACGCTCTATGTCGGCAGCGACGGCACGCGCGTCGCGCTGGAGCGGGCGCTTCAGGACGGCGCGCGCTTCCTGCAGGCCAGCACCAGCGAGGTCTACGGCGACCCGGAGATCCACCCCCAGGTGGAGGGCTACTGGGGCAACGTCAACCCCATCGGTCCACGAAGCGTCTATGACGAGGCCAAACGGTACGCCG
>CAZKWG010000477.1:0-6465 GCA_964556105.1 uncultured Enterobacterales bacterium
GGTGCTGCCGCGCTCGCCCAACACCTGCCTGGCCGCGCCCACCTGGCATCCCGGGCTCCCCGCGTAGATCCGTACACGACCGGTGCTGCTGAGGTACCCGTACTCCCCGACCATGACGTCGTCATAGCCGTCATTGTTGACGTCGCCAGCCGAGGAGACGGCGAAGCCGTGGTAGGCGCTCGCCGTCGCGCTGCCCGTGAGCGTGACCGCGGGCGTCGCGGAGAGACCGGAGGCCGAGCCGTGGTAGACCCAGGCCGCGCCATCATTGGTCGCGGTGATGGTCGCGTTGGGTCCACCGATGATGACGTCGGCATAGCCGTCATTGTTGACGTCGCCGGCGATGTCGATGGCCCAACCGAAGCCCGCCCCGGTCACCGGCGAGCTGATGGTCAGATCCGGCGTGGAGGACGGCCCGGTCGCCGATCCGTAGTACAGGTAGGCGACGCCCGTGCTGGAGCTGTACCCCGGCGCGCCGACGAGCACGTCGTCATAACCATCCCCGTTGACGTCCCCGCCGCCCGCGACAGACGTACCCAATACATCGAGCAGCGCGGAGCCCGTCCAGGTCACCGCCGCGGTGCTGGTGGTCGGGTCCACGAAGATCGGCCACACCGCGTCCTGGTCGTCCACGACGATGCGGATCGTGTCCTCCTCGACCTCGAACCAGGCGTCCAGCGGCTCGCCATCGCTGTCCCACGCCTCGAGGCCGGCGTAGCTGAACAGGCTGCCCCCGTCCCCAGCCAGCAGCACCCGATCGCCGTCGAGCTGCAGCGCCGCGCCCTCGACCACCACGTTCAGGAGGAGCGGCCCCTCACCCGCCGGACGCTCGTCGAGCTCCCAGCCCTGCTGCGCGCCCGCCGCCGTGTTCGCCCACCACTCCGTCACGCCGTCGCGCGCGATCTCCACCCGGCGCAGACAGTCGCCCATCAGGTCCAGGTCCTGCCCGCACGCGCCCAGCGAGGGCCGGGCCGGGACGACGGGCTCCAGCGCGTCCTCGCGCCCCCAGCTCTCGAAGCGCAGCCGAAGCTCGTCGCTGGCGCCGCGCACCCGCGCGCCGTCCTGGTCTACGCGAAGGTCCAGGCTCCAGGCGCGGTTCTGCGCCTGAAAGCCGCCCTCCTGCTCGCGGAACGCGCGCTCGCCCGCCTCGACGCCCGCGATGAGCTCGGACCAGGCGCCAGGCGAGGCCGCGCCGGTCGCGCCAGAGTCAGGGAGCCCCGTGTCCGGGAGGACCTCGCTCCCGTCGCAGCTCGCGAGGAAGAGGACGGGGCCGAGGGGGAGCAGGGTGGGGAGTACGCGCATGGGTCACCTCGAAGGCGCTCGACTCTACCTCTGGACCTCCCCAGCCGCCACAGCGCTTCGTGTGACAACCACGTCACGAGCCGGCTGAGCGGCGGAGACCCAGGCCGTCAGAAGTCGCCCACGCAGCCGCTGGGCACCTCGGCGGGCACGTCCCCGTCCTCCGTGTACGTGACGACGCCCTCGACGAACCAGCACATCCGATTCAGCGCCTCGTCATCGAGCTGATCGCCGCTGCTCACCCGGGTCTCCCCCAGGTTGTCGCGAATCGGCCCCTCGAAGGGCAGCTGTCGGCCAGACTCATCGGCCAACGCGGGGATCAGCGACTCCACCTCCACGCGCGTCGTCCCGGCGACCATGGTGCTCATGTCGGCGAGGCTGACCGGGGAGAGCTCAGGCGTCACCTGCATCTGCTCCCAGCGGTAGATCGAGGTGTCCAGGGTCCCGTTCGCCAGCTCGGTCAACATGCTGGCGTACATCGGCCCCCAGTTGAAGTAGGCCGACGTCAGACAGCTCTCCTCGGCGAACGCGCAGCTGTCGTGGTTGTCGTAGCCGATGGTCCAGACCGGGGTCTCCGTGTCCTCGCCGTCCACGGTGCAGGTCGTCGTCGCCCCGTTGGCCGTCTCCAGCGGGATGGTCGTGTCGGTCTGGTTGATGATCACGTCGACGCCGTGCGAGAGCAGGGAGTTCGTCACCGCGGGCTCCACCTCGACGTCGAACCAGGCCCCGACGAACTGCACCTCGACCACCGCCTCCGGGTTCACGCTGCGGGCGCCCAGGGTGAACGCGTTGACGTGGCGCACGATCTCCGGGATGGGCACCGAGGCCACGACGCCCAGCCGCCCGGTGCAGCTCTGCTTCGCGGCGACATAGCCCGCCAGGTACATCACCTGGTACATCCGACCCATGTAGCTGGCCAGGTTGTCCGAGTAGACCTCGCCCGAGCAGTTGAAGAAGCTCACGTCCGGGTAGTTCACGGCCGACTGCAGCGTGTCGGCGGCGTAGTCGAAGCTGGTCGTGAACACGACGTTGCTGCCGTTGGCCACCAGCTCGTCGATCGCGGCCTCGGTGTCCGCCGGATCGACGCTGGCCAGGTACTCGGAGGTGACCCCCAGGTCCTCCTCCAGGTAGAGCCGGCCGTCGTCGTGGGTCTTGGTCCAGCCGTGGTCGCCCACCGGGCCCACGTAGACAAAGCCTACATGCATATCCTCTGTGCTGATCGAGGATCCGGGCCAGGGCCCGACGCAGGCGGTCTGCAGGAGGAGCGACGAGAGAAGGAGCGGAAGAGTCAGGTTGCGAATCACGACACCCTCACCACGTCAGAGAGATGAAGCCAGGGCCCACCATCACGTCACGGCCGCCCGCCGGCACGACGAACCCGACGGTCGCGACCAGCGCGCCCAGGCCGACGCCGGACCAGGAGGCGATGTTCAGCATGCGGTCGAGCCCATAGGCCTCCTCGTCCCCGGTCTCGATGTGGCCCTGCGCGCTCGTCCAGGTCAGCGCGGCCCCCGCGCCGCCGGCAAGCCCAAGCCCCAGGCCGGTGGCCACCAGCCCCCAGCGTCGGCCGCCCTTGTCGGCGCTCGCGCTCGGACCCTGGGTCTCCGCCGTCGGGGTCGCGACGGGCTGCGGCGTCACGACCGGGACCGGCGCCGGCGTCGTCGCCCGGGCCGCCCGCTCCTCCGCGATGCGGTCCTCCAGGGCGCGCATACGGCGATCCAGGCGCTCCCGCTCCTCGGCCGCGGCGAAGGCCCGGTAGAGGTTCAGCTCGGCGAGCGCCTCATCCAGCTTGCCCATGCGCTCGAGGCAGTTGGCGATGTTGTAGTGCAGCTCGGGCGCCCCGGAGAGCTCCAGCGAGGCCCGAAAGCCGGCGATCGCCGCCTCGTAGCTCCCCTCTTCGTAGAGGATCGCCGCGTTCTGGTAGATCTCGGCCGCGCGGGCCATCTGCTCGGGCGTGGGCTCGGCGGCATGGGCCGCGCCGGAGAGGCCCGCGAAGAGGCAGAGAAGAAGGGAGACATGGGCTTGCTTGTTCATGGTGCTCAGGACTGGACGGAAGGGGCAGGCGCGCCCTCAGCCACCGAAGGGGTTTTTCAGATCCGAAGTGCTGGTCGAGGGCTTCGCGGCGCCCGTCGCGGCGCGAGGCGTCGCGGTGGTCGCGGCGGGCGCCGTCGCGGCGGGCGCGGTCTCCGCGGTGGACGCGGGCGCTGCCGTCGCGCTCGTCTTGGGAGCGGGCCGGGCCGCCGGCCGCGAGGCGCGACGCGCGCTGCTGGGCGGGGGAGCGGCCTCCACCTCCGCCGGAGGCGCCGCCTCAACAGGGGCCGCCTCCACAGGGGCCGCCTCCACAGGGGCGATCGCCGCGGGGGCCGCCTCCACGGGAGCCGCCTCCACCGACCTGACCGTGGTCGCCGCCTCGGGAGCCGTCGGGGCGACCTCTCTGCTCGCCGACCAGCGCACGCCCGCATACCAGGCGATCAGCACCAGCAGCGCCGCGACGCCGATCCGGAGGACCGGCCGCGCGCTCCGCTCAGGAGGGGGAGCCGCCGGCGTCTGGACGGGCACGACCGGCGCCACGGCCTTCAGCGACGCAGGCTCGGGAGGGGGGAGCGTCCGCAGGGGCGCAGGGGTCGGGGTCGGCGTCGGCGTCGGAGGCAGGAGCGGCACCGGCGCCGGCGTCAGCGAAGGCGGCGACGCCGGGGCCGACCGCTCCACCTCACGCTCCGCGGCGAGCATCGCCCGAAGCGAGGCCGCCAGCCCGCGGTCGTCGTCGATGCTGTCATAGGCGATCAGCGTGGGGTGCTTGTAGAAATCTGGGTTTGGGGTCAGGAACTCGGCGCGGACCGCCACCCCGGGCGCCGTCTTGCTGGGCAGCGGCCCCGTGCGCACCAGGGGCGGCGTGTTCTCCGGCACCGAGGGGAGCGAGGGCAGCACCGCCGTCAGCGCCTCGCGCAGCGCCCAGATCGTCTCGTAGCGAAGCCCAGGATCGTAGCGCGTCGCCCGCTGCACCAGCTCGGCGAGCGGCCCCTGAAGCGGCTCGAGCAGCGCCGGCACGTCCCCCGAGGCGAAGAGGTCCAGGGGCACCCTCCCGGTCACCAGGAAGAAGATGACCGAGGCCAGCGCGTACACGTCCGCGCGCGCGTCGCCCTTCCCCTGAGCGCCGTTGCGCTGCTCGGGCGGCATATATGCCCAGGTCCCAGCGAGACCGGGCGCGTTCGACTCGACGAAGGCGCTGTCGGCGACGAAGGCGATCCCGAAGTCGCCGATCTTCGCGCCGCCACGCCGCGTCAGGAAGATGTTCTCCGGCTTGACGTCCCGGTGGATGACCCCCGCCTCGTGCGCCGTCTCCAGCGCGTCGAGGACGGGCAGCAGCGTGTCTACCGCCAGCCGCGGGGGCATGGCCCCGTTCAGGGCGACCCACTGCGTCAGCGTCCCGCCCTCGAGCAGCTCCATGACGATGTAGAGGAGGCCGTTCTCGTCGCCGATGTCCTGCACGGCGACCACGTTCGGGTGCTGCAGGCGGGCCATCGTCTTGGCCTCGATGATGAAGCGCTCGCGCAGGGTCTTCGACGCGGCCAGCCGCGGGGAGAGCACCTTCAGCGCACGATCCACCCCCAGGCGTGTGTCGTGGACGCGATAAACGGTGGACATACCACCCTTCCCGAGCAGATCCAGCACGAGATAGCGTCCATCACAGACCGTAGACCCGAGCGTCACGCCGCACCTCCGGGGGAGCCCCAGACACACGTCTCCGAACGCAGCATGCCCTTGCTGCGAACGCTGCCCCCTCACATCGGTTGCCGCTGATGCTGTCGCGGGAGCGCAACCATTCTAACTCAACGTATCTCCGTAGCCACATGAGCGCGCATCCCCTCAGAGGACGCACGCCGACAAAGAGCGGCTTTTACGAACGTTATGGACGCGGGACATCCCATTTCGCTCCCCCTTTCAGGGCTGGACAGGCCGCCGGCCCTGCGGGGCGAGGCGCGGCCGTTCCGGATACGCTCCAGAGATGCGCGCACGAAGCCTGCTCACGACCATGCTGGTGCTCGGCCTCCTGGGCGCGGGCCTGTGGTACAACCGTGACCGGATCCCCATGGACCGGATCAAGGCGCTCTTCGGCGCCGAGGAGCCGCCGGCTCCCGAGGAGGCGAAGGCGAGATCCGGCACGAAGAAGAAGCGCTCCTCAGGAGCCTCCTTGAAGGGCGCCGCGGGGATGACCGGCGAGGCCAGCGCGCGCGCGATGCCCGCTCCCAAGCCCTGCCTGGATCCACCCACAGGCGATGATCTCCCGGAAGAGGGCGTGACCGGCAGCCGCGGCCTGGAGGCCGGCGAGGTGCGCGCGGCCATGAGCGCGGTGGTGAGCTACGCGCTCCCCTGCTTCGCCGACGCTCCCACCGGCACGCTCACGCTCAGCGTGACGGCCGGCTGCGACGGCCGGGTCTCCGCGCTGGAGATCGCCGATGACGGAGGTTTCCCCTCCGACGTGGGGGGCTGCGTGGTCGAGGTGCTGCGCACGGCCGCCTTCCCCGCCCACGATCTCCCGGATGGCTACACCTTCACCTACCCGGTGAACTACACGGCGCCCTGACGCCGCGGAGCGCCAGGGCTGACCGCTGAGCTCAGTCCGCCGCCTTCCAGTCGAAGCGGACGTCGAGCGGCTCGCCCAGGACCAGCAGCTTCTCGAAGAGGACCGGCTGCCCGTCCAGGGGCAGGGTCACGCGCACGGGCTGCACGCCCTGCGCCATGGCCTCGCCGTCATACTGGGCGTTGGCCTGGGCCTGCACCACCTGGGCCGGCCGCCCGCCGAGCTGACCGGGCACCGGGATGGGGGTGAAGTAGTCCACCCGCCGCAGCGAGCCGTCCACCGACTTCTCCTTGAGCGTCGCCTCGCGCGGCAGGTAGACGGTCCAGGCCACGCCCGTGGACGGCACGTCGGCCTGCGGGAGGGTGGCGGCGAACTTGCCTTTTCCGCCCGCGTCCGGCGCGGCGCCGTCCTCGACGTAGACCAGCTCCACCGAGAACTGCGCCAGCTCCCCGCCCGAGGTCTGGCTGCGCATCAGCGGGATGAGCACGCGCCCGTCCTCGGCCCGGCCCGGCTTGACGCTGTTCCCGGCGACGAAGGTGCTCCAGGGCACCGCGCCATCCGGCAGCTTCAAGCGCAAGAACTGCGCC
>CAZKWG010000478.1:0-6454 GCA_964556105.1 uncultured Enterobacterales bacterium
CGATCAGATCAACACCTGCATCGCCTGCAACCAGGCCTGCCTGGACCACACCTTCCAGATGAAGCGGGCGAGCTGCCTGGTCAACCCGCGCGCCTGCTTCGAGACGGAGCTGGTCTACACGCCGGCTCCCGCGCCGAAGCGCGTCGCCGTGGTCGGCGCGGGCGTGGCGGGCCTCTCGGCGGCGACCGTGGCCGCCGAGCGTGGCCACAAGGTGACCCTGTTCGAGGCGCGCGCCGAGATCGGCGGGCAGTTCGACATGGCGGCCCGCGTGCCGGGCAAGGAAGAATTCCAGGAGACCCTGCGCTATTACCGCGGGCTGCTGGAGCGCACCGGGGTCACCCTGGTCCTGAACCATCGCCCCACCCGCGAGGAGCTGGAGGCGGCCTTCGACGAGATCGTGGTCGCCACGGGCGTACTGCCGCGCGTGCCGCGCATCCCCGGCATCGACCACCCGAAGGCCTTGAGCTACGCCGAGCTGCTGCGCGGCGAGCGCGCGGTCGGGAAGAAGATCGCCGTGATCGGCGCGGGCGGCATCGGCGTGGACGTCTGCTGCTACCTGCTCGCCCACGAGTCTCCCCAGTCGCTGGCCTCCTGGACCCGCGAGTGGGGGGTGGACCTGCGCTCGGGGGTGGCCGGCGGGCTGCTCCCTCCGGAGCCCGCGCCGCCCGAGCGCGAGATCTGGCTGCTGCAGCGCAAGCCAGGGAAGATGGGCGGCGGACCTGGGAAGACTACGGGTTGGGTCCACCGCATCGCCCTGAGCCGGCACGGCGTGAACATGCTCTCGGGCGTGGAGTACCTGAAGATCGACGACGCGGGCCTGCACATCCGCGCCGACGGCAAGGAGCAGGTCCTGGACGTGGACAACGTCATCGTCTGCGCCGGCCAGGAGTCGGTGCGCGAGCTGGCGCCGGTAGACAGCGGCGGGCGACCGACGGATCGGCGCTACCACGTCATCGGCGGCGCCGAGCGGGCGGGCGAGCTGGACGCGAAGCGGGCGATCCGCCAGGGCGCGGAGCTCGCGGCGCGGCTGTGAGCCCGTCCGGGCAGGGCTCGGTCTCAGAGGTCCTGGAAGCACTGGTTGGAGTCTGTGCAGTCCTCCGCTTCGTCGGCGCAGGCCATCGCGGACTCGCTGACGCCGTTGGCTCCGCCGAAGTCCAGGCAGGAGCTCTCGCACGAGCTGTCCTCCGGGCAGGCGCTCAGGATGAGCGCGCAGAAGTCGGCGCAGGAGCTGTCTCCCTCAGAAGAGCCCGAGCCGTCGTCGGTGCCGAAGCCAGCCGCCGCGACGATCGCCTGGCACTCGTCCTCGGCCTCGTCGGTGTTGCTGGCGTCCGTGACCCCGAGGTCGGTGAACCCAGCCGGGCAGAACTTGTTCGCGTCGACGATCTTGACGTCTCCGCTCGCCTCGTTGACGCAGCAGGTCTTCGAGCAGCCTGAGGCGAGCAGCGTGGCGAAGGCGAGGGCGAAGAGGAGCGGGCGGGCGGGGGCGGACGACATCGTGAACTCCTGAAGAGTGGTGATGTCTCCAACCTAAATTGAGCGTTGAGCCTCAGGATCCACAATAGGTTCACAAGGACGCCAGCGCCTCCTCCAGGGCCTGCGTCTCCCGCTCCAGCTCGGGCTCCCAGCCCGGCGGGCGCTGCCCGAGCAGCGCGCGCGCCGCCTCTACGCGCTGCTTCGCCGCGATGAGCTCTCCCCGTGCCAGGTGAAGGTGACCCCACACCAGCCCGGCCCGCGCGCGCTCCACCGGGAAGGCGGGCGGACGCCAGCGCTGCTCGGCCTGCTCCAGCATGCGCGTCGCGGCGCGAAGATCGCCGGCTCGCCGCTCCACCTCGGCCATCCGCCACAGGCCCAGCGCCTCGCGGGCCTCGTCCCTGGCCGTCCGCGCGCCCTGAATGGCCCGCCGCAGGTGCTCTCGCGCCCGCTCCAGATCGCCCTGCTGCAGCTCGAACCAGCCGATCCCGCGGCGGATGATCCACATCTCGCGGGCGGCGCCCTGACGCTCGCTCTCGGCGAGAGAGGCCAGCAGCGCGGCGCGCGCGCCCTCGGTGTCCCCCAGGACCGCGCGCACATAGCCCAGCAGCTCCAGACATCCGGGGACGAGGCGGCTCAGGCCGAGCGCGCGGGCGCGGGCGAGCAGGTCATCGCCCAGGTCCAGCGCGCGAGCATGCTGGCCCCGCAGGATGGTGAGGCGCAGCAGGTAGCCCTGTGTCTGGAGCCGCACCCACAGGCCGAGGCCCGGCGGGAGCGTGAGCAGGGCCTCCTCGAGCTGCTCGGCGGCGGCGTCTCCGTCGCCGCGGGTGATGAGCAGAGAGCCGAGCTCCATCCGGACCCTGGCCAGCAGGACGAGGTCGTCTGCCCGTCGCGCGTCCTCGAGGGCCTGCCGAAAGGCGGCCTCAGAGCCCTCGATCGCCCCCTGCCGCCAGAGGATGCTCGCCCGCAGAAGCCCGATCTGGGCGTGGTCGGAGGCCGTGTCTGGGCGCACGAGCTGAAGCGTGGCGGTCGCCTCCGCCGGCCGCGTCGCGCCATGCTGGGCCTGGGCCAGGGCCAGCCCCAGCGCAACGCGTAGCTTCAAGGAGACGAGGCCGCGATCGAAGAGGGGGCCCAGCAGCTCGGCCGCCTGGTCGGGGAGCCCCTGGTGGAGGAGCACCTGGCAGGCGTGCAGAGCGGCGAGCGCGGCCTCGTCGGGCGCGAGGGGAGCGCCCAGGCGAGCGGCGTGCAGCAGGTGAGGGAGATCGTCGCGCAGGCGCCGCCATCGGCGCTCAGCGTCTGGGAGATCGAGGACGCTGGCGGATCCTGGGGGCCCACGCTCGGCGCAGGCCTGGACGTAGCGCGTGGCGAGCGCGGCGGGCGGCAGGCCGCGGGCGCGCAGAAACTCGCGGACGGGCTCGAAGAGGTCCAGGCGCGGGGGCTCGCTGGGCAGCACGCGGATCAGGTTGTGCTCGAGCAGGGTGTCCAGGACCACCAGGACGGATCCCTCCTGGGGAGGGTCGAGCACGCGTTCGGCCAGCTCGGCGTCGAAGGGCGCGACGAACAGGGCGCACTGCTCGAGCGCCCGTCGCTCCTCGGGCGCGAGCAGCTCCCAGGACCAGGAGATGAGCGCGGCCAGCGTGCCGTGTCGCAGCGCGCGCTCAGGGTCGGCCAGCAGCTCCAGATCGCGCTCCAGCCGCGCGGCCAGCGCGCTCGCGGACATCAGGCGCAGGCGGGCGGCGGCCAGCTCGAGGGCCAGCGGGACGCCGTCCACGGCCCGCACGATGCGCGCCAGGGCCGCCTTGTCCGCGTCCAGCTCGGGTCGGGCCCGCGCCCGCTGCAGGAGCAGGCGCACCGCGGGGGTCCGCGCGATCTCCTCGGCGCTCGCCCCCTCGGGCGGCGTCGGCAGCGGGGGGACGACGAGGAGCCGCTCATCGTCCAGGTGCAGGGGCACGCGGCTGGTCGTCAGCACACAGAGGCGCGGCGCCAGGGCGCGCCAGCAGCGGAGCGCCCGCCGGGCGGGCTCCAGGAGCTGCTCCAGGTTGTCGAGTACAAGCAGGAATGGATCTCGGCCCGCCAGCGCCCGGCCGATCTGCTCCAGCGGGTCGAGGGTCGTGAGCGGGATGTCGAGGTGTCGCGCCAGCGTGAGCGTCAGGTCCTGCAGGGTGCGGGCCTCGGCCAGCGCGCAGACGGTCGCGCCCCAGCCGCGAGCCCGCAGCAGCGCCGCCAGCTCCTCGGCGAGTCGGGTCTTGCCCGCGCCGCCCGTCCCCGTGAGCGTCAACAGGCTGCCCGGTCTGACGGCGCCGAGCAGCGCGTCGAGCTCCGCCTCGCGGCCGACCAGGTCGGGGGAGGCGGCGGAGGGGCTCAGCTCGAAGCGGTAGCCCTGGCGGGCGCGGTTGTGCAGGTGCCGCGGATGAGCGGGATCCAGCTCGATCTTCTTGCGCAGGCGGTCGATGGTGGCGTAGAGGGTGCGGCTCTGGGTCCCCTCGCGATAGCCCCAGACCGAGCGCATCAGCTCGGCGTGGGGCAGGGTGCGGCCCGCGTTCGCCAGCAGGTAGTCGAGGAGCTTCGCCTCGATGGGCGTGAGCGGCACGGGTCCGGCCGAGCCGTGGATCGTCCGCTCCTGCGGGTCGTAGTGACCTGCGGCGAGCAGGATGAAGCCCGAGGGCAATCAGCGCCTCGGCAGCGGCAACAACATGAACCCCGCGGTGGCGGGCATCTGGACCTCGATGCCCAGGGCGACGCGGATCAGGTCGGCCTCTGGCATACGCTGCCAGCCGCCCTCGGCCACCAGCCCGATGGCCCACTCGCCGTAGCCGACGCCCACCCAGGAGGCCTCCGGCCCGATGTTGACCCCGGGCTGACCGCGCATGAAGCCGCCCCAGTCGATGCCCACGCCCGCGCGCAGACCCGGATCCCAGGTCTCCGCGCGCACGCCGGGGGCGAGCATGTCCAGGGCGCCGAACGTGCGGAAGCGCGCCCGCGACTGCGGAGACCAGCTCTCCTGCCAGGGGTAGACGCTGCCCTCGATGAACGCGCCCGGACGGCCCACGCCCTGATCGAGGTGGACGACGAGCCCGGCCGTGGCGTCGAAGGGGCGCTCCTGAAGCTCCTCGAAGAGCCCGAGCGGCTGGGCGCCCAGGCGGAGCTGGCCGGTGAAGGGCACGACCACGCCCGGCTCCTGCGGGGCCTCCTCGGTGGGGACGCTGGGCCCGCCCACGAGGCTGAAGCGCGCAGGCGGCGTGACCAGAGGGACGGCGATGCAGGCGGTGAGCAGGGCGAGCAACATGGTTCCAGGATAGCGCAAGCGCGGGTGATCTGGCGAACCGCCTTGCCCTGAGCTGCCGACCGGGTATCCCGGTGCAGGAGGTCCGAATGATCACGCTCTACACGGCGGGAACGCCCAACGGCTGGAAGGTCAGCATCGCGCTCGAGGAGCTGGAGCTGCCCTACGAGGTCCACGCCATCGATCTGAGCAAGCTCCAGCAGAAGGAGCCCTGGTTTCTGGAGATCAACCCGAACGGCCGCATCCCGGCCATCGTGGACGACGGCTTCCCCATCTTCGAGTCGGGCGCCATCCTGGTCTGGCTCGCCGAGAAGACCGGTCGCCTCATGCCCCAGGACGCCCAGGGCCGCAGCCGCGTCATGCAGTGGCTGATGTTCCAGATGGGCGGGGTGGGGCCGATGATGGGCCAGGCCAACGTGTTCTACCGCTACGCCCCGGAGAAGATCCCCTTCGCCATCGAGCGCTACCAGCGCGAGAGCCGCCGCCTCTTCGAGGTGCTGGAGAGCCAGCTGGCGAAGACGGAGTATCTGGCCGGAGATTACTCCATCGCCGACATCGCCAACTGGAGCTGGGTGCACACCCACCGCTGGTCGGGCGCCAGCGTCGAGGGCCTGCCCAATCTGGATCGTTGGCTGCACGCCATCGGCGCGCGCCAGGCGGTGCAGCGCGGCAAAGCCATCCCCCATCCCGTCGAGCTGCCGCGGGAGGAGGACAAGGAGGTCTTCGTCCAGGAGGCCAGGAAGATGCTGGCCTGAGCCCGGACGGAGCGCTCAGGTCGTGATGATGCGGTCCGCCGAGAGCCAGCGGCGGATCAGCGTCTGCGTCATCTCGCCGCGCATCACCATGCCCGCCGCCAGCGTGCCCATCTTCACGTAATTCGTGGCGTTCGCCATCTGGATCACGGGCCAGGGGTGCTTGCGCAGGAAGCTGGACTTGGCGATCTGGTTCAGCACGGGGCGCGGCACGAAGCTCTTGGAGAGCATCTGGGTCAGGGCGATCCAGAAGGTGTCCTCGACCGGCCGCGGATAGCTCAGGTTGATCCGGTGCTGGTAGAAGACCTTGGCGTTCTCGCCCTCGATGTCGAACTCGCTGATCAGCCCGTTCTCCAGCAGCTTGTGGTTCAGCTCGGAGCCCGGGAAGACCGTCATCGAGAACAGGTAGAGATCGTAGGGGTGCGGGAAGCTCGAGACCATCTCGAACAGCTTCTTCTTGTCCTCCTCGGTCGAGACCGGGTCGTCGAAGATGAGCTGGAAATGCGGCATGATGCCGAGCTTGTTGTACAGCGCCGCGATGTCCTGCACGGACTGGTTCTTCACGCGCCGGTCGTAGAGGTGGCCGGTGACGCGCTCGCTGGACTGCACGCCCATGAAGACGCCGACGAGGCCGGCGTCGCGGAGCATCGTGAAGCGCTCCTCGTTGACCAGCTTCGGCTCGATGAAGATCTCGAAGGGCAGGCCGACGTCGCGCGGGTAGCGCTCGCAGAAGTCGGTCAGCCAGTCCATCTGGAAGTTGAAGACCTCATCGTCGAAGCGGATCGACTTGAAGTTCCAGTGGGCCTTCGCCTTCAGGATCTCGTCGATCATGCTGGCGGGGCTGCGCACGCGGAACCACTTCTGGCCCGGGTACACGTCCTTCTTGTAGGTCGAGTTGTAGCAGTAGCTGCACTTGTAGATGCAGCCTCGGCTGCCCATCATCTTGAAG
>CAZKWG010000479.1:0-6454 GCA_964556105.1 uncultured Enterobacterales bacterium
CCGCTGGAGCTCGAGATCTGAGGCGCGCTCAGGGCAGCAGCTTCACCTCGGCGGGCTGAGCGACGCAGCGCAGCGAGCCCAGCCAGGTGTCGTGGCAGAGGGTGTAGGCGTCGTCGGCGACCCCAGAGGGCTGACCCCAGCAGAAGAGGCGGTTCTGTGCGGTGCGGGCGCAGCTCCGATCCTCGCTGAGCTGCAGCGCGACGGCGGGGAGGGGCAGCGCGACCTGGGTGGGCTGCTGGGTGGACTCGGCCCGCCCGTCGCCGAGCTGTCCGCGGAAGCCCTCGCCCCAGCAGCGCACCTTGCCGGACTGTGTCAAAACGCACAGGTGGTCCTGGCTGGCGGCGATGGTCTGGGCGTCGGTGAGCTCGGGGACGCGGCGCAGTGACGGGGAGATGGCCTCCTCGGCGGGAGGCTCCAGGTCGGTCGCGCCCGCGCCGTCGTCGAGCTGCGCCAGCAGCGCCTGGAGCTCGGCGTGGAGCTGCTGCTGACGGACGTGATCCTCGCGGGCGCGCAGGCGCTCATAGACCACGTCGCCCGGGGACCAGCAGGCCACGCTGCCGTCGCTCAGGACCGCGCAGGCCTCGTCCTCGGTGGCGGCCAGCGAGACCGCCTGGAGCTCGAGATCGAGCGGCTCCTGGCCCGTGACCGCGCAGCGCACGGCGCCGGTGGCCCGGCGCGCGCACCAGAACGCCTGCGTGACGACGGTCTGGACGGTGTCCTCGGGCGTCGTGCCCAGGGCGTGGGGGCCGCGCGCCTGGTCCTGGGAGAGGCCCTCGCCGAAGCCGACCAGGCGTCCGCTGGCCTCGCGCGCCCAGATCGCGTCGCGGAGGGCGCCGACCTCGAGCACCTCGCCCAGCTCGGGGAGGGCGGTGGGGGTGTAGACGACCCCGGGCAGCGAGGGTCCGAGCTGGCCCTGCGCGTTGTCGCCCCAGCAGCGCAGGCGCCGCTGGCCGAGCGCGCAGGTGTGCAGCCCGTCGCCCACCAGCACCTCGGTGGGCCCCAGCTCGGGCACCAGCGAGGGGCGCTCCCGCTCCTGGGGGCGCGGCCCGCTCCCGGTCTGTCCGAAGGCGTTGTCTCCCCAGCAGGCCACCTCGCCCTTCGTGGTGAGCGCGCAGGTGTGGCTGACGGCGTCCACGAAGCTCACGACCTCCCCGGAGGGGCGGACAGCGCGCTCGGTCCAGGGCCAGAGCCCGGTCGAGACCGCTGTGGCCAGCAGGATCGCCGCCAGCGCGGCGCCGCCCACGCGCGCGTTCCAGGCCTCGCTGCCGGGCGTCGCCGGGCGGCCGAAGGCCAGCACCATCGCCGAGAGCGGCGCCGCGAGGCTGAGCCCGAAGCCCCAGGCGATCGCCTCGGCGCGCCCGTTCTGCACGATGGCCGTGTGCAGCACGTCCCACACCAGGGCCGCGTGCAGCGCCAGGACCACGAGCAGCAGCCCCTTGAGCACGGCCTCGACCGGCCTGCCCTTGCGGAAGCGCTGGACCACGAGGCCGAGGATCGCCGCCTCGACCAGGAGGCCGACGGCGACGATCGCCAGGGTGACCATCGCCACCATGAACATCACCTCGCCGAAGCCCCGCAGGAGCTGGCCGTCGCAGCCGCTCAGCGTGAGGAGGGCCAGCGTGAGGAGGGGGCGGCGCATCTGGCTCAAGCGCCGCGCAGGTGCAGGCGACGACCGCGCGTCTCTACCTCGTCTGTCCAGAGGCGCTCCTCCCAGCTCCGATCGGCGCGTTGGTCGAAGATCAACAGCCAACCTTCGCTACAGTCGACCGTGTCGAGATAGCGCGCGAGCTGCTCGACGCCCTCCTCTCGGACGGTCTCCAAGCTGCGGTGCTGGGGAGGCACGCGCTTCAGCTCGATGACGTGTCGCTCATCCGCGTACACGACCAGGAGATCGATGGCTCCCCGGCCGGCGGCGAACGCGCGGTGCACGGATCCTCCGCCGTTGACCACCCGCTGAAGGAATCCCATGAACGCCAGATGGGGGACCGCCTCGATGTATCCACGATCCGCGTACTGCTCCACGATGGCCGCGTTGGTGCGCCACCACGCCAGAAACTCGGCGATGAGCGCGGGCATGTCCAGCCCGCCTGTGTTGGTCTGCCAGCGCCAGCGGGGAGGATTGAGCCCTGTCTGGATGTTGTAGGAGAGCTCCCGACCCAACACCTCCGCGTAGAGGGGGTTGGCGGGCTCGGCTCCGGAGGGCCCCTCGCGGATCAGGCCGAGATCGACCACGTACTGGAAGTCGTCGTGCCGGTAGTCGATGGCCTGCGGCACGTCCGTGAGCAGCACGGCTTGCAACACGCGCGCGACACGAGGCTCCCTCAAGCGCTCCGCCAGGGCGTCGAGGTGGGTGGTGCGCGACCGGATGAGCTGCTCCTTCGCCGCGTCGACGGTCTCTGTCACGATGGTCTGCGTTGGATCGGGGAGCAGGTCCATGGTGCAGATTCGGGCGAGCGCGTTGACCAGGAAGGGCTGTCCCTGCGTCCAATAGAAGGCGCGGTCGACGGCGCTCGGCTCGAAGTGTTGCCCTGTCTCTGCAGCGTGTTGCTGGTAGAGTGTGGCCACCTCGTCGCGGGTGAAGTCGCGAAGCGTGATGGAGGCGGCCTTGATGTTGAAAGGGCTGCCTGGGTTGATCGCGTGGCCGTCCTTGGACGCGGTCAGGTAGTCCCTCAGATCGCGCATCCCGATGAGGGCGACGGAGATGGGGAAGCGGCCCGGGCCTCGGTCCATGAAGCCCGCGCGGAGCTGGCGGAGCAGGCTGACCATGGCGGGTCCGCTTGCGACGTCCGCCTCGTCCAACAACAGGACCAGGGGGGTGGAGCCGAGGGCAGCGGCCCAGGCGGAGATCCAGTCATGAAAGCGTGTCCCGGGCGCGCGCCCCAGCCAGGGCTCGGGATCGGGCGGGCGCTGTGACGCGGGGAGAACATAGCGGGCGCCACGTTCCAACGCGGCGATCCAGATGGGCTCCGCGTCGGCGGTCTCCGTCACCCCCTGGCTCTCCTCCAAGGTGGCCCAGACGGCGACGTAGCCCAGGCCGCGCAGGCGCTCGGCGAAGGTGCGCATGGCGGTGGTCTTGCCGGTCTGCCGAGCCGCGTGGACGACAAAGTAGAGCTCCTGCTGGACAAAGGACAGGAGGGCAGGGGCGCGCTCTTCCGGCGGGAGCAGATAGTGTCTGCGCGCGTCGCACGGGCCCGTGGTGTTGAAGAAGCGCCTCATCGCGCTGACATAACATGGGTCTTGATTGAGCTGGGAGGCGTCGCGCCCTGGCGGGGCATGAGGGCGGGGCATGAGACCTCGGGTTTGAGGCCGGCACGATCCGGACCTTGTATATTGACGGGAGAGTCTGGATCGGGAGGAGGTTCATGGTGATGGCCCAGCAGGTTCCCGCGTGGCTCTTGCCGCTGCTCGCGCTCGGCCTCGGTCTGGCGCTGAGCGGCAGCCTGTACGCGCTCCCCTCGCCGCCCCCTTTCTGGGGGTCGCGGGTCGGGACCGTCGCCGAGGCGCTGGCGCACCCAAGGGCGGAGCGGGACGCGCTGTGCAAGGACCTCAACCTGCCAATGTCCTACCTGGATCTGGCGGGACTGCAGGTAGGACCGCCGGCGGTCTTCGAGGTGATGCAGCGCGAGGTCATGGGCGGCAGCCTGGGGAGCGAGTTTGGAGACGCGGCGTTCGCAGCGGAGCTTCTGGGTCGCGAACGCCAACGGCCCCACAAGCTCGATCAGGCGCATCTGGAGGCCCTGGCGGCGCGGGTCGGCGAGCTCGGCGCGGGCGGATACCGTCTCCTGGCGCTGCTGGGCGACGACGCTGGCTACCACGGCGGGGCCGGCATCTTGTTGCGGGAGGACGTCCAGCTCATGTTCTCGGACGGTACGCTGGTCTGCGCGCAAGCGAGGGACTACTGGCCACCGCCGCTGGAGCAGCTCGGCTGCGTGCTCGCCGAGAAGGGCGATCCCCGCTGGTACCGCTGCCCTTGAGGCGCGTCTCCTTCAGGGGAGGTCGCGGCCAGCGCTCAGCCGTCCTTCAAGGCCCGCTGCGGCGGATCGTCCAGGTCGTCGAACTGCCCCTGGCGGGTGGCGGCCAGGAAGAGCGCCAGGAAGAGGCCGCCCAGCGCGAGCGCCAGCGGCAAGAGCAGGAAGATCCCGTCCATCAGGCCTCCGCGAGGGTGGGCAGAGAGGGGGCGCGCGGGGCGGCGGGCGGGGGCGCGGCGGCGGTGCGCGGCTCGATGCGGCTGGCGCGGCCGACGACGACGGCGCTGGAGAGCGGCATGAGGACGGCGGCCACCAGCGGGTTGACCAGGCCGGCGGCGGCGAAGGCGACGGCGACGGCGTTGTAGGCCAGGCTCAGGCGCAGGCTGGCGCGGACGCCCTCGGCGGTGACGCGGGCGGCGGCGAGGCCGGCGAGGACCGGGCCCAGCGAGGGCGCCGAGACCACGCCGTCAGCGACGAGCAGGCTGCTGGCGGCGCCGCTGCCCATGGCGACGCCGACGTGGGCCGCCGCCAGGGCCGGGCCGTCGTTGAGGCCGTCTCCGACGAAGAGGATCTTGCGCCCCTGCGCCTGCTGCTCGGCGATCCAGCGCGCCTTCTTCTCCGGGTCGGCCTCCGAGACAGGGGCGGAGAGCCCGACCTCGTCGGAGATGCGGCCCGCCACCGCGGCGTGGTCGCCGGTGAGCATGCGCACCTCGAGGCCCGCGCGGGTGAGGGCGGCGATGGCCCGCGCCGCGTCGGGGCGCGGCTGGTCGCGCAGGACGATCTCCGCCCAGGGCGCGACCTGTGTGTTTTCACCCACCCACAGCCCGACCCGCCCGGCGCCGGAGGAGCGGACGGTCCAGGTCTGACCCTCCACCAGGCCGGTGATGCCGCGGCCGGCTTCTTCACGGGTGGCCTCGCCCAGCGGGATGGCCAGCCCACGGTCGCGGGCGGCGGCGACGATGGCGCGGGCGACGGGGTGCAGGCTGTTGCGCTCCAGCCCGGCGGCGACGCGCAGGGCGGCGTCCTCGGCTGCGACCACCTCCGGCGTCCCGCCCGTCACGGTGCCGGTCTTGTCGAGCACGATCAGATCCACCTCGGCGAGGCGGCGCAGCGCGTCTCCCGAGCGCATCAGCAGCCCGCGGCGGGCGGCGGCGCCGAGCCCGGCGGCGGTGGACAGCGGGGTGGAGAGGGCGAGCGCGCAGGGGCAGGCCACGACGAGCACGGCGATCGTCGCCTTCCAGGCGGCCTGGAGCCCCTCCGGGCCGAAGCCGCCCAGGCCAGCGTGCCCGAGCCAGGTCAGGGTCGCGACGCCCAGCGTGAGCACGGTGAAGGTGGGCGCGATCCGGTCGGCCGCGGTCGGCTGCAGCGGCCGATCGGCGGAGCGCTGGAGCTCGGACGCCATGCGCGCCAGCAGGCTCTGGGCGGCGGTCGCCTCGACGCTTACGCGCATCGCGCCGTCCACCAGCACACCGCCCGCCACCACGCGATCGCCGGGCAGCACGACGCGCGGCTCGCTCTCGCCGGTGAGCAGGGCCATGCGCACCTCGCCGCGCCCGGAGATCACGAGCCCGTCCGCCGCGATCTCCTCGCCTGAGGCCACCTCGATGACGTCGCCCAGGCTGAGCTGATCGGGAGAGACCTCCTCCGGCCCACGCTCCCCGCTGCGCCGCGCCACCCGGGGGGCGCTGGCCGCCAGGCTCACGGCCGCGTCCACCGCCCGCCGCCGCCGCCCCTGATCGGCGACGCGGCCGGCCAGCAGCAGCGCCACCAGCATGGTCAGCGAGTCCAGATAGCCCTCCTCGCCGGCGAAGGTCGCCCAGACGCCGTGGGCGTACAGCGCGATCACGCCGATGCTGACGGGCAGATCGACGTGTGGGATCCGCGCGCGCAGCCCGGCGAGCGCCCCCCGATAGAAGGGCACGGCCGACCAGAGCGCCGCGGGCGTGGCCAGGGCGAGCAGGGACCAGCGGAAGAGGGCGGCGTAGCGGTCGGCGATGCCCTCCCACCAGCCCAGATAGAGCGGCACGGAGAACATCATGGCGTTTCCAGCCGCGAACGCCGCGACTCCCAGGCGCAGCACCAGCTCACGATCCGGGCGGCTGGCCTCGCTGAGCGGGCGCGGCCGGTAGCCGATGGCGCTCACCCGCCCGGCGATGGCGTCCAGGCTGGTCTGTGCGGGATCCCACACCACCTCGGCGCGGCCGGTGGCGTAGCTGACCGTGGCGTCGCGCACGCCGGGGGTGCTCCCCATCACCTTCTCGGAGACCCAGACGCAGCTCGCGCAGTGCAGCCCGTCGATGGCGAGGCGGGCGCGGCAGGCGCCATCGGAGAGCCTCTCCACCACCACCTGCTCCCAGCCGCGCACGGGGGCGCCGGGGCGATCCGGCAGGGCCGCGCGCTCGGCGGAGTAGCGGTCGAGCCCGGCAGAGCGGATGATAGCCGCGGCCGTCTCGCAGCCACGGCAGCAGGAGAGCGCGCCCACCCGC